>NZ_BAAAUG010000191.1:0-2049 GCF_039533825.1 Streptomyces rectiviolaceus | reverse complement strand
AGGGGCTGGGTGCGGTGGCAAGTACGCAAGTAGCGAGTGAGAAGACAGGCGTCGCGAGCGGCGCGCGGCCCGGGACCACCCTCGCCGCGGTGTCCGTCGTGCAGTTCATGGTGTCGCTGGACCTGACGGTGGTGAACGTCGGACTCGCCCGGATCGGCAGCGGGCTCGGCTTCAGCGAGGTGGGCCTGACCTGGGTGATCCACGCCTACGCCCTCACCTTCGGCGGTCTGCTCCTGCTGGGCGGCAAGATCGCCGACCTGTTCGGGCACAAGCGCGTGATGCTGTTCGGGCTCGGCCTGTTCGGCATCGCCTCGCTCGTCGGCGGCCTCGCGCAGGCCCCCGGCCAGCTGGTGGCCGCTCGTGCCGCGCAGGGCGTCGGCGCCGCCGCACTGGCACCCGCCGCGCTTGCACTGCTCGCCTCGACCTTCCCCGGCGGCAAGGAACGGGTGAAGGCCTTCGGCATCTGGAGTGCGGTGAACGCCGCCGGCGGCGCCGTCGGCGTCCTGGCCGGCGGCCTGCTCACCCAGTACGCGGGCTGG
Organism: Streptomyces rectiviolaceus; assembly: GCF_039533825.1. Taxonomy (NCBI): domain Bacteria; kingdom Bacillati; phylum Actinomycetota; class Actinomycetes; order Kitasatosporales; family Streptomycetaceae; genus Streptomyces; species Streptomyces rectiviolaceus. The sequence continues at coordinate 1,510 of NZ_BAAAUG010000191.1, read as the reverse complement.
CAGTGGGTGATGTACATCAACCTGCCGATCGCCGCCCTCGCGCTGGCCCTGGCCTGGCGCGGCATCGCCAAGGACCGCCCGGCCGCGCGCCGCGGCCGCCCGGACGTACTGGGCGCCGTGCTGGCCACGGCGGGCGCGGCCCTGCTCGTGTTCGGTGTGGTCCGCACCGAACAGCACCCGTGGACCTCGGCGACCACCCTGACCACCCTGGCGATCGCCGTCGTACTGCTGGTCGCGTTCGTCCAGGTCGAGCGGACCACCAAGCGCGACCCGCTGATCCGCCTCGGCCTGCTGGCCAACCGCTCGGTCGCCGGCGCCAACCTCTTCACGCTCCTGTTCGGCGGCGCCATGGCCTCAGCCCTGTACTTCGTCTCCCTCTACCTCCAGCGGGTGCTCGACAGCAGCCCGGCCCGTACCGGAGTCGAGTTCCTGCCGTTCGCGCTGGGGATCGTCGTCGGCTCCACCCTCGCCGTGAAGCTGGGCTACAAGTTCGCCCCCCGGCCCGTCCTGATCACCGGTGGCACGCTGGCCGCGCTGGGCTTCGGCTGGTTCGGCCTGATCCGCGCCGACGGCTCGTTCCTGGTCGACGCCCTCGGTCCGTCGATCGTCGCCAGCGTCGGCATCGGGCTGTGCCTCGCGCCGGCCCTCTCCATTGCCACCGGAGGGGTCGAGCCGCACGAAGCGGGTGCCGCATCCGGCGTGCTCAACAGCACGCGCCAGATCGGTGCCTCGCTCGGCCTCGCCGCCCTCGGAACCGCTGCCAGCGACCGCACCGGCGAGTCGATCACACCCGAAAGCCTCACCGACGGGTACGCACTCGGCATGCTCTCCGGCGCCGGCCTCCTCCTCTGCGCCGTCCTCATCGCGGTCTTCGTCCTGCCCAAGCCCGTCCTGCCCAAGCCCGTCCGGGCCACCGCCGACGGAGCCCAGCAGTCGTGACGTGACTGCTCGCGAGCGGTACTTGTCCGGTACTTGTTCGAAGAACATGGCGAACGCGGCCTCTGGCGATCGGGTTACTCCCCACCCCGATCGTGAACAGGGGCCGCGTTCGTGTGTGCGGACCGGTTACGAGCTCTACAGAAGGAATCCAGGCTCCTCTATAGACGGCATACAGACTTCACCCAGTCGCGCTGTCCACAATGACGAGCTGTCCGAGGATCTACTCAGGGGGCCTGCATGGGAATCGATGTCCTGGTGTCTGATGACCTGCATCTGTCCGGCTTCGCGCTGGCCGCATTGCTCGAGCGGCACGAGGAAGTCCGCGTCGTCGGCCCCGTGGAAAGCAACTTCGCCGCGCTGCAGTTCGCCGAGACGTACCGGCCGGATGTGGCGGTCATCAGTTTCGAGGGTGAGGACAGCGACGCGATCTCCGTCGCCGAGAAGATCGCGAACCTGGGCTGCCGGAGCATGCTGCTTGCCACGGCGGTGACACGGTCGGTCGTCCGCCAGGCCTTCGCGGGCGGCATCGCCGGCATCGTCGAACGCAGCGTGTCACCACGCCAGTTCGTCG
>NZ_BAAAUG010000190.1:0-2643 GCF_039533825.1 Streptomyces rectiviolaceus | reverse complement strand
CCTTGGGCCGACCCGTCGACCCCGACGTATAAATCACATACGCCGGATGCGACAACAACAGAGCACCATGGCGATCCTCATCCGCCGGATTGGCCTCCGGCTGACCAGCGATGACCTGAGCGGTGTCCGGGTCATCAAGCACGATCACCGGTACGTCGGCCTCCGCATCGGCGACCTGCCCGGCGACCGCGGCCAAGGTCAGCACCACCATCGGCTGTCCGTCTTCGAGCATGTAGGCGATCCGGTCAGCCGGATACCCCGGGTCCACCGGCAGATACGCCGCACCCGTCTTCAACACCGCCAGCCACGCCACCACCATCTCCACCGACCGCGGCAACGCCAGAGCCACAAACCGCTCCGGCCCCACACCCCGGCCGATCAGATACCGCGCCAGCCGATTCGCCCGCCGATTCAACTCCCCATACGACAGCGAGACTTCACCGAATACAACCGCCTCCGCACCCGGCGTCCGACCCACCTGAGCCTCAACCAGCCCAGGCAGAGCAAACCCCGCCACCTCACGCGACGTATCGACCCACTCCCCCAGCACCAGCCCACGCTCAACCGGCGACAACACCTCCACCGCACCCACCCGCACACCCGGATCAGAGACCAACGCCTCCACCACCCGCACCAACACCCCCACAAACCGCTCCACCGTCACCCGGTCGAAGAGATCGGTGGCGTACTCGAAGGCACCCTCGAGCCCCGCGGCCCGGCCTCCTTCGCCGAACCGCTCCGCGACATCAACCACCAGGTCGAAGTTGGCGGTCTCCCGGTCGAAGGTGTGCTCAGAGGCGGTCAGACCGTTGAACTCGGGCTGCTCACCAGGGGTGTTCTGCAGCACCAGAAGGATCTGGAAGAGGGGGTGCCGGGCCAGCGACCGCGACGGGTTCAGTTCCTCCACCAGACGCTCGAACGGCACATCCTGATGCGCGAACGCCGCCAGATCCGTCTCCCGCACCCGACCCAGCAACTCCGCGAACGTCGGATCCCCCGACGTATCCGTCCGCAGCACAAGGGTATTGAGGAACAACCCGACAAGGTCCTCCAGTGCCTCATCGGTACGCCCAGCCACCGGAGTACCGATCGGGATGTCGGTGCCCGCACCGAGCCGGGTCAGCGCCACGGCAAGCGCTGACTGCAGCACCATGAACGTGGTGACCCCGTGCTCCCGGGCCACCCGCCCGACCTGCTCGTGCAGAGGCGCCGGCAGGCTGAAGGGAACGGACCCGCCGCGGAAGCTCGCCCGCACCGGACGCGGCCGGTCCATCGGCAGGTCCAGCTGGTCGGGCAGCTCGGCGAGTGTGTCCCGCCAGTACGCCAACTGCCGGGCACCCAGGCTGCTTTCATCGCTCTCGTCGCCGAGCACCGCACGCTGCCACAGCGCGAAGTCCGCGTACTGCACCGGCAGGGGCGTCCACTCCGGCGCGACCCCGACGCATTGCGCCGCGTACGCGTGCGCGAGGTCGTGCGTCAGTGGACCGAGCGACCAGCCGTCGCCCGCAATGTGATGCAGGACGAGCAGCAGCACCTGCTCCTGCGGCCCGACGCGGAACACATGGGCGCGCAGCGGGATCTCGGTGCTCAGATCGAAGTCGAGCGCGGCTGCCGCGACCAGCGCGCGCTGCAGCCCGGACTCGGTGACCTCGGTGACGTCCAGGCGCACGGTGATCTCTTCGGCGGGCAGGATCGCCTGGTACGGCTGCCCGTGCGCCTCACCGAAGACCGTACGCAGGACCTCGTGCCGCTCCACCACATCGCCGAGTGCCGCGTACAGCGCCGGCACATCGAGGTCGCCTTGGAGGCGCAGTGCGATCGGCATGTTGTAGAAGGCGCTGTTGCCCTCCAGCTTGCCGACGAGCCAGAGCCGCTGCTGTCCGTAGGAGACGGGCGTCTGCTCGGGACGTTCGACGGGGCGCAGTGCCGGGCGTATCTCGCCCTGTACCTCAGCGAGTTGGCCGACCAGAGCGGCGACGGTGGGGGCTTCGAAGAGGGTACGGATGCCGAGTTCGGCGCCGAGGGCCGCTCGGATGCGGGAGACGAGGCGGGTGGCGAGGAGCGAGTGCCCGCCGAGCTCGAAGAAGCTGTCGTCGATACCGATCCGCGGCAGGCCGAGAATCTCGGCGAACAGCTGGCACAGCACCTCCTCCTGCGGCGTACGAGGCGCCCGGCCGGTCACGGCCTGGCCGAGTTCCGGCTCCGGCAAAGCCTTGCGATCGAGCTTGCCCGACGGCGTCAGCGGCAGCGCATCCAGCACCATCACCGCGGCCGGGACCATATAGTCCGGCAGCCCGTCCGCCAGGGATGCCCTGACCTCGGCGGGCTCCAGAACCGCACCCGTCGTCGCAGGAACCACATAGCTGATCAGCTGCTTGATCCCGCCGGCGTCCTCACGGACCACCACCAGCGACTGCCCCACCCCGTCGAACCGCGCCAACGCGGCTTCGATCTCGCCCAGTTCGATCCGGAAGCCCCGGATCTTCACCTGGTGATCGACCCGGCCCAGGAACTCCAGGTTCCCGTCCGCCCGCCAGCGGGCCAGATCCCCGGTGCGGTACATCCGCGATCCGGCCGGACCGTGCGGATCGGCAACGAAACGCTCAGCTGTGAGCGAGGGACGGCGAAGGTAACCGCGGGCCA
>NZ_BAAAUG010000189.1:0-1065 GCF_039533825.1 Streptomyces rectiviolaceus | reverse complement strand
CCTCCACCTGGAGGTCCACCCGGGCGGCGACACGTGGGTCGTGCAGCAACTGCGCGCCGCCGCCCGCGAGACCCTCCGCGCGGGCGCCCCCGACGCCGCCCGCCGCTACCTCGCCCGCGCCCTGCGCGAACCCCCGCCCTGGGAGGACCGCGCCGCGGTCCTCTACGAACTCGGCTGCGCGTCCCTCCTGACCGAACCGGCCACGACCGTCAACCACCTGCGCGCCGCACTCGAAGAGCCCATCACCGACCCCGCCCTGCGCCACGGCATCGTCTACCGCCTCTCCCAGGTCCTGGCCCACTCCGACCGCCTGGGCGAGGCATCCGACACCCTCGCCCGCGAGATCCGCCTGACCGCCGGACCACGGGTGCGGATCCGGATGCAGGCCGAGCAGTTCATGTGGGACGCCTTCCGGGCCGACGAGCCGGACTCGCCCGCCCGTTCACGGCGCCTCGCCCGGCTCGCCGACCGGCTGCCCGGCCGCGATCTCACCGAGCGGTACGTCATCGGGCTCCGGGCCTGGGACGCGATGCTGCGCGCCGAACCTGCCGGGACCGCCGTCCGGCACGCCGAGCGCGCCCTGGTCGGCGGGCTCGGCTGGGCCGAGGAGGACCGGGGCTTCGAAGTGCCCGTCCTGGTGGCGCTCACCTTCCTGTACGCCGACCGGCCCGGGCGGGCCGAGGAGCTGTTCGCCGCCGGGATCGCCGACTTCGAGCGTCAGGGCTGGCGCGGCGCCCATCTGTCGTTCGCGTACACCCTTCTCGCGTACGTACGTTTCCGCCGCGGACGTCTCGCCGAAGCCGAGGACTTCGTGCGCGCCGGTCTGCGGATCGCCGAGCGGGTGGGGTCGGGGACCCCCGCCCACTGGTACGCCGTCGGCATCCTCATCGAGATCCTGCTGGCCAGGGGCCGCATCGCCGAGGCCACACGCACCGCGGACGAGTACGGCTTCGGCGAACCGTTCCCCGCGGCCGTCGTCTTCCCCGACGCGCAGGCCGTGCACGGCGAACTGCTCCTCGCCCGCGGCCTCACCAAGGACGCGGCGGCCGAACTCGCCGCGGCGGG
>NZ_BAAAUG010000188.1:0-109880 GCF_039533825.1 Streptomyces rectiviolaceus | reverse complement strand
GAGGGCGAAGGCGAGGACCGTGCCGCCGAACGGCTCGGCGAGCCCGACGGCCGCTGCCGCCAACTGCTCCGCCTGCTCCACCTCGCCCAGCAGCAGATGCAGCTCGGCGAGGTTGGCGCGCTCGAAGGCGGTGGCGGTGGGCCGCCCGGCCTGCTCGGCGAGCGTGAGGGCCCGCCGCCCGTGGCCCAACGCCTTGCGGTGCTGCCCCGCCCGGCGCGCGTTCTCGCGCAACACGGAAAGGACGGTGGCGAGGAGGGCCGGGTCGCCGGACTCCTCGGCCGGTGCGAGGGCCTTCTCGGCGGGCGCGATGGCAGCCTCGTGCCGTCCCAGCAGGCCGTGGCAGATGGCCTGTTGGGCGAGTGAGCGCGCGAGGAGGATGCCGCCCCCGCCCGGCCCGAGAGCCACGTGCGCGCCGCGAGCCGCCGCGAGGCCCGCCTCGTACCGCCCCTCGTGGAACAGGATCATCGACTCCGCCATGCGGTGCGCCGCACGCACGTCCGCCGTGGCGTCCGGCCCCGGCGGATGGGCGTCGAGGACGGTGCGGGCCTGTTGCGGCGTCGCGGTGTGCGCCAGGATCTCCGCGAGGTGGGTGGCCGCCAACGTACAGGCGTCCGCGCTGCGTTGGACTTCGTACGCCGTGAGCGCCTCCCGCAGGACGCGGACCGCCTCGGCGTAGCGGCCCGAACGCTCCAGGGTGCGGGCCAGGGCCACGCGCACCCGTGCCGCGTCCGCCTCGGGGCCCGGGGGCTGATCGAGCGCCGCGCGGTGGAGCCGCACCGTCTCGGGGCCCGGACGAGCTCCCGGGTCGGCGAAGTCGAGGGCCGCGGCGCACAACTCGTACTGCCGGATCGCCGCACGCCGCATCCCCTGCCGCAGCCAGGCCTTGATCAGCACACGGTGGGCCCGTTCGTCCGCCGGGGCGGACTCCAGGAGAAGCCTGGCGGTCGCGGACGCCTCCTGCTCCTCGCCCGCCGCGAGCTGCGCCTCCGCGAGGGCGAGCGCGACCCGGCCGCGCAGTTCGGCCAGGCGTGTGCGGTGCGGTTCGGCCCAGGGGGCGTAGCGGTCCTCGGGGAGCAGCTCTCCGGTGAACTCGGCCAGAGCGGCGGCCAGTTCGGGCGTCCAGCCGCCGGACAGCGCGCTTTCGGCCAGGGATTCCGCGCGGTCCGTGTCGATCTGGACCGCGCCCGGCGCAAGCCGCAGCAGTGCCCCGTCGGCCACCAGGTACGAGGATGCCGACCGGGGTGTCAGTTCGGGTTCGAGCGCGTGCCGGGCCGCGTGCAGGGCGACCCGCAAGTTCCGCTGTGCGGCCGGGAGTTCGGCGTGCGGCCAGCACGCAGCCATGATGTGCTCGCGGTGCAGCTGATGTCCGGGGGCGAGGGCGAGCAGTTTCACCAGGGTCCGGGCGCTGGGGCGCGGCCACCGCTCGGCGGGCGGCGCCCCGTCGGTCCGCTCCGCCCGGAAACCGCCGAGCAGCCGGATGCGAAGCACGGGGGGAGAGATGCCGGGGCTCCCCTGAGTGTCGTACGCGTGTGCCGTTCCGCCCGTGCCGCCCGTGCCGCCCATGAGGGCAGTCACTCTAACCGCTCGCCCCCACCGGCCTGTTACCGGTGGATTACTGGCCGGATCACGCCCCTCGTCGCGGCACGTCAGACGGGTGCGGCGGACCTCATCGCGTCGACTTCGTCCGGCCGCCCGCGAGTCCGCCGGTCCGCGTTGACCTGCGGAGAAAGCCTCCCGAAGATATTGCCGATCACAGCCGCCGTCCCCTGTGTCCCTCTCTGGAGGAAGCGTGAAGCGTTCCCAAGTCCTTTCCGTGGGTGTCGCGTTGCTGCTCTCGGGCAGTGCCGTGGCGGCCAACGCCGCCGACAGCCCCGCCGCGCCCGCGGCGGGGCACACCGCCGAGCGCGCGTCCGCCGACGCCACGTGGTGCGAGAAGCAGGGCGGTGCCGCGCAGAAGCAGGTGCCGTACTACACCAAGACCGGGACGCAGATCGTCCGGCTCGGCGGTGAACGCGAGATGTGCGTCTTCACCGGCGAGGACGGCACCAGGATCACGATCGGCGCCCATACCCTCGCCGCCGACAAGCCCACGCTGGCCGCGCTCGCCTACGTCCACAGGCCCGCCGACCCGGGCGGCCACCCCGGCAACCCGTCGCTCGGCTACTGCGAGTCGATCAACGGCACGGCGATGTACGGCCCGAAGTCCACGGACGGCGGAGGCTGGGCCAAGAAGGGCGAGACCAACCCCTCGAACGTCGTCTCCGCCTGCATGTTCGCGGACGGTTCGGTGATCGACGCCTGGGGTCTCAAGTACCACTCGGCCGACGTGATCCGGGGCGCGGACCTGACGAAGAAGTTCCGCGCGGACATCCCGTAGCGCCCCGAACCTGAGGTCCGGCCGCTACGCGTGGCAGAGCACGCAGCCCTCCCAGTGCGGAATGGCGCTCAGGACACGGTGCCGCACGCACGACGCGACGGCCGCCTCGTCCGGGCCGGGGAAGGTGCAGCCGCCGCGGGGCCGCGCGTCGGCCGGATCGAACGCGGCGACGACCTCGTGGTACTGCCAGAGGTAGCCCTCGGCATGGGGCGGGCTGTAGTCCAGCTCGTCCCATCGGTGGTGGCGCAGGGCGAGGTCGAGCACACGCAGGACGAAGTCCTTGGCGTCGGCCCGCTGCCGAGGGGACCGGCCCCAGTCGATGTCCTCCAGGTCGAACCCGACCGCCCCGCGGCCCATGACGTTCTGGTCCTGCAGCGTCAGCAGAGCGGCGAAACGGTAGTCCCACGGGCTGCGTGCGAGATCGGACACGGCGAGCGTGAGCACGTCGATGAAGACCGCTGTGCCCGAGTTGGACAGGTCGAGGCTGCGGCCACCGCCATGGAACATGTTTCCCATGACGCCACGCTACTGACCGGGGGCGGCACGCTCGCGCGAGGCCCTCGGCGGGAGCTATCTATCCCAAGGCCTTGAGCTGTGCCGGGGTGAGCCGGTCCTGTTCGGCGCAGTGCAGGGCCTTGGACACGCGGGCCGGGGGCCAGGCCAGGGCCGTGGCCAGGTGGTGCTCCGTCAGAGACGCGTTCGCGTGACGCAGTGCGGCCAGTACGGTCAGCGCGTCGTCGACGGCTTCGGTGCCGCCGCTCATGTCGTCGCTGAGGGTCGCGAAGAACTGGCTCATGTGGGCGAGCCTGGCCCCCGCGGGCGTCGCCGCGTCGAGGACGTCGACTCCCCGCTGCGCGGTCTCCGCCCACATCGCGTGCTGCTGAGCGCTCGTCATCCAGGCCTGGAGCCAGACGTCGTCGTCGATGACGTACCGCTGGCGACGGTGTCCGGGCTCCCGTACACGGCGGATCACCTCAAGGCCCTCCAGGTAGCCGACGGCCAGGGACACCGACGCGGGGCTGACCCGCAGCCGCTGGACGAGGTCCGCGGCGGTGAGGCTGCCGGAGTCGTCCGTGATCAGGCAGGCAAGCACCCGCGCGGCCATGCGGGGCACCCCGGTCCTGACCATCAGCGCCGCGAGCTGCTCGGCGAAGTCGCGTACGTCATCGGGGTCACGCCCGTACGCGTCGGCGGGCGGGGCCGGTTCATGGCGCGGGATCTGCCTGCGTCGGCGGGCGCGCCTCCCGGTGGCCAGGTGGGCGTGGTCGACGCGGTAGGCCTCGGGACCGCCGTTCCGGGTCACCTCGCGGCTGATGGTCGATGTCGGCCTGCCGATGCGCCGGGCGATCTCGGCGTATCCGAGCCCCTCGGCGAGGCCCGCGCCGATGTGCCTGCGGTCCTCGTGGGTCAGCCTGCCTCCCGGCATACGCGTCGGCCTCCTTGCGTTCATCGGCAAGTCCATTGCAACGAATCCTGGAAATCTCCCATTGGGGAGGCTTGCTCGGCCAGTTATTCATTGATCGTGCACTGAACGCAACGTAGCTTCGCCGGCATCTGAACGGCTACGGGGAGGAGTTGACGTGACGACGACGAGCGAGGAGGTCGTGCTCGATGTCGAGGGACTCCGCATGCGCTACGGCACGTCCGACGTACTGCGAGATGTGACATTCCGGGCCCGGCACGGCGAAGTGCTCGCCCTGCTCGGGCCGAACGGGGCGGGCAAGACCACCACCATCGAGATCATGGAGGGGTTCCGCATGCGCTCGGCGGGCCGGGTCCAGGTGCTCGGCACGGACCCGGCGCTCGGCACCGAGGCATGGCGTGCGCGCATCGGGGTCGTCCTGCAGTCCTGGCGCGACCACGGCAAGTGGCGGGTGCGTGAGCTGCTCGCGTACCTCGGGACGTACTACGCCCCCTACTCCACCGACACGATCAGGCGGCCGTGGGACACCGATGAACTCCTGGCGGCGGTCGGCCTGACCGCGCACGCGGGCAAGAAGGTCAAGACGTTGTCCGGTGGACAGCGGCGCAGGCTGGACGTGGCGATCGGCATCGTGGGCCGCCCGGAACTGCTGTTCCTGGACGAGCCGACCGCGGGCTTCGACCCGGAGGCCAGGCAGGAGTTCCATGAACTGGTCCACCGGCTCGCCGACGATCACGAGACCACGATCCTGCTCACCACGCACGACCTGCACGAGGCGGGCAAGCTCGCCGACCGCATCATGATCCTGTCCGGGGGACAGATCATCGCGGACGGCTCGGCGGACGACCTGGCGCGGCGGATCGCGGGGGAGGACGAGGTGCGCTGGACGTGCGGCGGGCGGCACTTCGTGAAGTCGACGGCCGAATCGACGGCGTTCGTCCGTGGGTTGTTCCGCGAGTACGGCGAGGCCGTGGGTGAACTGGAGGTCCGCAGGGCCTCATTGGAGGACACCTACCTGGCGCTGGTGCGAGGCCAGGGCGAGACGGGGTCGCGCACGGCCGGGACGGCGGTGGCCCGGTGAACGCGACGAGCGTGGCGGTCCGTGCGGGCTGGGCCCGTGGCCTGATCGAGCTTCGGCAGTCGTTCACCAACGGCGGCGACGTCCTGTCGCATCTGCTGTGGCCGGTGCTGATGCTGACCGTCTTGTTCTTCATGCGGGACACGGCGTTCGGCACGAGCGGACTCCTGCTCGGCACCCTCGCCCTGCCGAGCATCCTCGGCATGAACGCGGCGATGGGCATGGTCAGCATGAGCCAGGCGCTCACCGCCGAACGCGAGGACGGCACCCTGCTGCGCGCCAAGGCCACGCCGAACGGGATGCCGGGCTACCTCATCGGCAAGGTCGTCTCCGTGGCGGGCGGCCTGCTCGCCGACCTGGCGATCCTGCTGATCCCCGGGATGCTCCTCGTCGAGGGCCTCGCGATCGGCGGCCCCGGCTCCTGGCTGACGCTGACCTGGGTGCTCGTCATCGGCATGGTCGCGACCCTGCCCATCGGCGCGGTCCTCGGCTCGGTGTTCACCAGCGCGCGCAGCCAGGGCCTGATCCAGCTGCCGGTCCTCGGCATGATCGCGATCTCCGGCATCTTCTACCCGATCACGGCCATGCCGGACTGGCTGCAATGGGTCGCCCAGGCGTTCCCCGTCTACTGGCTCGGCCTCGGCATGCGCTCGGCCCTGCTGCCGGACGGCGCGGTCGGCATCGAGATCGCCGACTCCTGGCGGCACTGGGAGACGGCCGGGGTGCTGGGGGCCTGGGCCGTGCTCGGCCTGCTCGTGGCCCCGGTCGTGCTGCGCCGGATGGCACGCAGGGAGTCGGGCTCCAGCGTGGCGGCGCGACGGGAGAGGGCGTTGCGGCGGGTCGGCTGACGGTGCGGTCCCGCGCCCCGTAAGGGGCGCGGGGAACTGCGCGACCGACCCCCACCGACCCGCGGGCCGATCATCGGGTCCGCGGGCCGATCACCGGGTCCACGGTCCACGGGCCCATCACCGGGCCCGTGCACCCTCACCGCACCCCCGGCGGAACGTCTAGCGCAACATCGGCAGTTCGATCGCCGGGCAGCGGTCCATCACCATCTCGATGCCCGCCGCCCGCGTCCGCTCGTACGCCGCCTCGTCGATGACGCCGAGCTGGAACCAGACCGCCTGCGCGTCGATGGCGACGGCCTCGTCGGCGGCCTGGCCCGCGAGGCCGCTGTTGAGGAAGACATCGACGACGTCGATCTTGAAGGGCACGGCGGAGAGGGACGGGTAGCCCTGCTCGCCGTGCACCGTCTCGGCCTTCGGATGGATCGGGACGATGCGCTTCCCGTAGGCCTGCAGGACCCCCGCGACTCCGTACGCCGCCCGCCCCTCGTTCGTGGACAGGCCCACGACCGCCCAGGTGTCCCCGAGTTCCGTCAGGATCTTGCGCACTGCTGCCGGATCGCCGTACACGTCCCGCTCCCTCTGCCGCCGATGGTCGGATGACTGTCAAGCACGTACGTCAGACGCGTCAGCACGTACGTCAGACGCGTCAGCGCGTACGTCAGACATTCACGCCGAAGTCCGACGCGATGCCGCGCAGCCCACTTGCATAACCCTGGCCGACCGCACGGAATTTCCACTCCGTTCCGTGGCGGTAGAGCTCGCCGAAGACCATGGCGGTCTCGGTCGACGCGTCCTCGGTCAGGTCGTAGCGGGCGATCTCCGCGTTGTCCGCCTGGTTGACCACGCGGATGAAGGCGCCCCGGACCTGGCCGAAGCTCTGGCCGCGGTTCTCGGCGTCGTGGATGGAGACCGGGAAGACGATCTTCGTGATCGTGGTGGGGACCTCGGCGAGGTTCACCTTCACGGCCTCGTCGTCGCCCTCGCCCTCACCGGTGAGGTTGTCGCCGGTGTGCTCGACCGAACCGTCGGGGCTCTTGAGCTGGTTGTAGAAGATGAAGTGCTGGTCGGAGACGACCTTCCCCGAGTCGTCGCAGAGCAGGGCGCTGGCGTCCAGGTCGTAGTCCGTGCCGGTGGTCGTGCGGACGTCCCAGCCCAGGCCGACCAGGACGGCGGTGAGGCCGGGGGCCTCCTTGCTGAGCGAGACATTGCCGCCCTTGGCCAGGGAAACTCCCACGATGTCCTCCTGAGGTCCTGAGGTGAAGTGCGTACCGGCCGTGGTCAGGGCCGGGGAGTTAAATCTACAGCACTGTAGAAGTAGCCGGGGTGCCGCGTCCCGATACCGCGTCCCGTTACGATGTGGCGCCCTCGACGGGCCGTCAAGAGAGCCGTCAAGACAGCCGTCCGGAACGAGAGTTCAGGTGTCAGGGGCTGTGGATGCGCGAGGTGCCCCTCGGGGGCGGACGGTGCGCCACCGAGTGACCCCGCCCGCCCCGTGCGCCCCGCGCGAGGCTTGACGGCCGTGTCAGAGGTCGAACTCGTGCGGCGGCAGGTCGAGGGCGTAGCACGCCTCCCGCACGACGGCCCGCTCCGTCGGGTCGAAGTCGCCGTCCGCGCCGCCGATGACGATGCCGATCTGGACCACGGCGCGCGCCTCCGCCGGCTTCTTCTTCGCCTTGGCGACCTCCTGCAACACGCTGACCTTGCCGAACGCGAAGTCGGCGGTGAGCTTGTCGACGTTGTCGTCGAAGCGGCGCCGCAACTCGTCGGCAGGGAAGTTCTGCAGCACCTCGTTGGTGGCGATGAGTTGGGCCACGCGCTGCCGTTCGGACGGGTCGATGGAGCCGTCCGCGGCTGCCACGAGGGCGCACATCGCCATACTGGAGTCGCGGAAGGCGCCGCTCTTGAGGTCGTTCTTCTTCGCCATGAGCTGGGTCTGCATCGTCGATGCGGATTCCTTGACGCGGTCCCACAGGGCCATGAGAGCTCCGTACGTTGGTTTCTTGTTTCTACAGCACTGTAGAAACTAACAGGAGTCGGCAGCACCGAGAAGTTCCGCCGAAGCAGGAGGACGGACGATGACACGGACCGCACAGGAGCTGCTCGACGCCGTGACGACGCGGCTTGCCCCGGACCCGGCGGCCAATCCGCTCGTCCCGCTGTTCGCGGACGGCACCGCGAACGGTTCCGCGATCACCGCTCTCGCTCTGGAGCAGCGCTCTGTGATCCCCGCCGACCGCCGCTCCTTCCTGCACCTGGCCGAACGCTCGGCCGCCACGGGGGAAGCCGAGTGCGAGGCCTTCTTCCGCACCCTCGCCGAAGGGGAGGCGCTCGCCCTCGACCGGCTCGGCGCTCTCGTCGCGGCGTGCGGCGTGGGCGAGGCGGACGCCGACGCGTACGAGCCGCGCGCGGGCTGCCAGGCCTATCCGGCGTACGTGGCCTGGCTCGCCCTGAATGGCGCTCCCGTCGACGTGGTCCTCGCCCTGACCGCCAACTTCGCCTCCTGGGGTGCCTATTGCGCGACGCTCGCCCGCGCGCTCCCGGCCCATTACGGCTTCAGCGAGGAGGACTGCGGGTTCTTCGCGTTCTTCGCCGAGCCCGCGCCGGACCTCGAGCGGCAGGCACTGGCCGCGGTGCGCGCGGGCATGGAGCGGGGCCTCGACGCGACAGGCTCCGCTCTGCGTCACGGGAGGCTGCTGCAGCGCTACGAGGCGATGTTCTGGGAGACGCTCGCCGACCCGAAGCGCGACCTCTGACGAGGTGGCCTACTCCCCGCGAAACTCCGCGAGTTGAGCCACGAGCCCCCGGATCAGCGCGTCGAGCCCCGCCGCGAACGCCTCATCGGCCCGCCCCGCCTTGTCGCCGCCCACGGCACTGCCCAGCGCGGCCGCCAGGACGGGCACCCGAGGCGCGTGCCCGGCCGGGTCGATCATCAGCGGCGGCGCCACCAGGTCGAGCGCCGAGCCGAGCAGGAAGGACTCGACGCTGGTCAGCGCCGTGACCAGACGTTCCTGTGGCCAGCCGCCGCGGGCCAGCGCCGTGACGACGGCCTCGTACATGCTGAGCGTGGCCGGCGAGCTGATGGTCGTGGTGGCCAGCAGGTCGATGGAGTGCGGGTGCCTGGCGAACGCGTCACGGTACGAACGGGCCCACGCGGCAAGGGCGTCGGGCCACGGCAGGGTGTCGAAGGCGGAGACGTCCATCTCCTCGACGACCAGGCGCCGTACGCCCTCGATGACCTCGGCGCGGCCGTCCAGATGGTTGTAGAGCGATGCGGTCTTCACCCCTAGCCGCGCGGCCAGGCGGGGCAGGCTGAACACGTCGGCCCCCTCGGCGTCGATCAGCGCGAGGGCCTCCCGCGCTATCAGGTCCGCGCTGAGCACCGGTATGCGAGGCCTCCCTCTGTCCATGGCTTGGCAACTCCCGTCTTCGGATGGGGTCTTCACAGCCGCCCCCGTGCAGAGTACGGTCCTGCCCAGCTCGGACTAAAGGCTTTAGTTTCCTTGGACGTCCCCGCCTGCCGCCTGCCCCCTTGGAGCACCCGCGTGACCGCACCCACCTCCCGCGTCGCCAAAGGCCTCAGCGGCGGCGCCGTCGGCACCGGCGACCTCGTCTTCTTCGTCGTGGCCGCTGCCGCGCCGCTGACCGTGATGGCGGGAGTGGCCCCGCTGGCGATCGGCATGGCGGGTCGGGCGGCGCCGCTCGGCTACCTGATATCCGGGCTGCTGCTCATCGTCTTCGCGGCCGGATTCACCGCGATGAGCCGCTTCGTGCGCAACGCGGGCGCCTTCTACGCCTACATCGGCCGCGGGCTCGGACGCCCGGCGGGAGCGGGGTCCGCGTACGTCGCGCTCTACTCGTACAACGCCATCGAGGTCGGACTGCTCGTCGCCTTCGGATGGTTCACCGAGTCCGGGTTCCAGGACCTGACCGGGGTCCGCGTGGCCTGGTGGATCTGGGCCGTCGCCGGGCTCGTCGCCGTCGGTGTGCTCGGCTATCTGAAGGTCACGTTCAGCGCCAAGGTCCTCGGTGTCGCGCTGGCCCTCGAAGTCCTCGTGCTCCTGGTGTTCGAGGCCGGGCTGCTCGCGCACGGCGGCGGGCCGCAGGGCCTCGACCTGGGCACGCTCTCGCCGGGGCACCTGGGCGGAGCGGGAGTGGGCGGCATGTTCGTGCTCGCCGTCGGCGCCTTCGTCGGGTTCGAGGCGACGGCCATCTACGCAGAGGAGGCACGGGAACCGGAGCGTACGGTGCCGCGTGCCACCTACATCGCGGTGGCGTTCCTCGCGTTCTTCTACACCTTCACGGTGTGGATGATCATCAACGCGTACGGATCCGACCGCGCCCAGGCCGTGGCCGACGGGGAGGGCGGCGCCGACATGGTCTTCACGGCCACCGAGCGGTTCGCCGGGGCCTGGGCCGCCGACTCCATGCACGTACTGATCATCACCAGCGCCTTCGCCGCGACCCTCGCCTTCCACAACGGCGCCGCCCGCTACTTCTACGCCCTGGGCCGCGAAGGGCTGTTGCCGCGCCGCCTGGCCGCCGTGTCCCCGAAGACGCGGGCACCCGTCACGGCGGTCGTGGCGCAGTCGGTCCTCGCCCTCGCCGTGGTCGCCGTGACCGTCGTCAGCGGCGCGGACCCCTACACCGTCACCTTTCTGTGGAGCAACGGCTCCGGCATCCTCGGCGTGATGCTGATGCAGGCCCTCGCCGCGCTCGCGGTGTACGGCTTCTTCCGGCGCGACCGCAGGGGCATGCCCGCCTGGCGGGTGGTCGTGGCCCCGCTGATCGCCTGCGCGGGCCTCGCGGTACTGATCGCGCTGGTGTGTGCCAACCTCGATCTCCTGACGGGGGCTTCGGGCGGCGTCAACGCGGCTCTGATCGCGCCGCTGCCCGTGCTGTTCGTGGCGGGAGCGGCTCTTGCCCTGCGGATCGGACGGCGCGACCCACAGGCGTACGAACGGCTGACGACAGTGGACGCGGAGAGCGTGTGACGGAGGGTCAGGGCAGCATGGTGGACGAGACGGTGACGCGGGTCTTTCTCGGGGCGGTGCGCACCGGAAGCGATGTCCACGGGGACACCACGGCACTCGCCGTGCGCGACGGACGCGTCCTCGCGCTCGGGGACGGGGCCCGCGCGCTCGCCGAAGTGGCGGACGACGTCGTCGAGTTGGGGGACGGCCTGCTCCTGCCCGCCTTCGGAGACGGCCATGCCCACCCCCTCTTCGGAGGTCTGGAGAGCTTCGGCCCGCAGATCAAGGACCTGGCATCGGTCGACGCGATCGTCGCGGAGGTCGGGCGTTGGGCCGATGCGCACCCGGACGCGGAGTGGATCGTCGGCGCCTCCTACGACCCGGCGCTCGCGCCCGACGGTGAGTTCGACGCCAGGTGGCTGGACGCGGCGGTCACCCAACGGCCCGTCGTGCTGCGGGCCCACGACTACCACACGGTGTGGTGCAACACGGAGGCGCTGCGCCGGGCAGGCGTGCGGGACTCGACGCCGGACCCGCGCCTCGGCTGGATCGTCCGGCGTCCCGACGGCTCGCCGCTCGGCACCCTGCGCGAGTGGCACGCCTGCGACCTGGTGCTCGACCAGGTGCCGGCCCGCGAGGAGGCCGAACTGGTCGAAGCCGTGCGCCGGGCAGGCCGGGCGTACGCGCGAGCGGGCATCACATGGGTGCAGGACGCCTGGGTCGAACCGGAGATGGTGGAGGCCTATCTCGCGGCGGCCCGGCACGACGCCCTGAGCGTCCGCGTCGACCTGGCCCAGCGCGCCGACCCCGACCGCTGGCGCGAGCAGCGGGGGCAGTTCGACGCGACGCGCGGGCGCGTGAGCGCCGATGGCGGCCCGCTGCTGTCCGCGCGCACGGTGAAGTACTTCAGCGACGGCGTGATCGAGGGCGGTACGGCCGCCCTGCTCGACCCCTATCTGGACGCGCCGCACAGCTGCGGCATGCCCGTGTGGGAGCCGCGCGCGCTCGCCGAAGCGGTGTGCGCGTTCGACGCCGACGGCTTCCAGACGCACATCCACGCCATCGGCGACGCGGGCGTACGGGCGGCGCTCGACGCGGTGGAGTCCGCGGTCCTCGCCAATCCGGCCTGGGACCGGCGGCCCGTGATCACCCACGTCCAGCTCGTCGACCCGGCCGACCTGCCGCGCTTCGCCGCACTCGGCGTCATCGCCAACTTCGAACCCCTGTGGGCGCAGCCCGACCCGCTCCAGACCGAGCTCTCGATGCCGCGGATCGGCGCCGAACGCTCCGACCGGCAGTACCCGATGGGGGAGTTGGCGCGCGACGGCGTGCGGCTCTCCTTCGGCAGCGACTGGCCCGTCAGTTCGTACGAGCCGCTCGAGGGCATCCAAGTCGCGGTCACCAGGCGCACGTTCGACGGGGACCCGGAGAGCGGCTGGACGCCGCACCAGCGGCTCACCGTGGAGCAGGCGCTTGCCGCGGCCACCAGCGGTGTCGCCCACCAGGCGGGCGCCGACGACCGGCTCGCCCTGGTGCCCGGTGCGCCCGCGGACCTGGTCCGGCTCTCCGCGGACCCGCGCACCGTGGACCCGATGGCCATCCGGCACGTGCGGGTGCTCGGCACCTGGCTGGGCGGGGCCCCTACGTACCGGGCGCCGGAGGAGTGAGGGGCAGGACGATGGCGGTGACGGCGATGCCGTCCCGTATCAGCCAGTTGCCCCGGAACCCCGTCAGCTCGCGGCCCGCCACCGTCGGCCCGGGGACGAGGAGGTCCGCGGTGAACGTGCCGTCCGGGTGCAGGTGCACGCGGGCGTCCTCGAAGCCGAGCCAGCGCCCGGTGAGCGGGAACCACGTCTTGTAGACGGACTCCTTGGCGCTGAAGAGGAGCCGGTCCCAGGGGACGTCCGGATGCCGGAAGCCGAGCCCGGCGAGGGCCGCGCGCTCCGACTCGTCGGTGACCAGGGCAAGGACACCGGCATCGGAGAGCGGAGCGGCCGGCTCCGCGTCGATGCCGATGGAGGTGACCGCCGAGGCGCGGGCCACGACGGCGGCGCGGTAGCCCGCGCAGTGCGTCATGCTGCCGACGATGCCGTCGGGCCAGCGCGGCGCGCCCTTGGGGCCCGGCAGGATCGGCACGGCAGGTACGCCGAGCTCGGCAAGGGCGGTGCGGGCGCACTGCCGGACCGTGGCGAACTCGCGGCGCCGCTTGTCCACGGCCCGCGCCACGACGTCCGCCTCCTCGGGGAAGAGGAAGGGATCGGCCGGGTCCTCGCGGGTCTCCACGACCGTGACGGGAGCGGCGCCGAGCAGCGACTCCAACACGTCATGACCGACGATGACTTGGCGTACGCGATTCGAGGGTGACGTCACAACGGATCACCGTACCGGGGCCGCGGCGTGAGCGGGGGCCTACCCTGGCGGGATGCACGACGAGTACCGCACAGTGGCCCGCGAGGCCGTGCACGAGACCGAGATCAACCGCTCGCGCTTCCTGTGCGCCCTCGCGCCCGCGGCCACCGAGGGGGAGGCCCAGGACTTCGTCGCGCGCATCCGCAAGGAGCACCCGTCCGCCTCGCACAACTGCTTCGCGTACGTCATCGGGGCCGACGCGGGGGTGCAGAAGGCGAGCGACGACGGGGAGCCCGGCGGGACCGCCGGTGTGCCGATGCTCCAGATGCTGCTGCGCCGTGACATGCGGTACGTCGTCGCCGTCGTGACCCGCTACTACGGCGGGGTCAAGCTCGGCGCAGGCGGACTGATCAGGGCCTACGGAGGCGCGGTCGGCGAGGCGCTCGACGCGGTCGGCACCCTGACCCGCAGGCGCTTCAGGCTCGCCACCGTCACGGTCGACCACCAGCGTGCGGGCAAGATCCAGAACGATCTGCGGTCGGCGGGGCGCGAGGTGCGTGACGTGCGGTACGGCGACGCGGTGACCATCGAGATCGGCCTTCCCGACGCCGACGTCGAGACCTTCACGGCCTGGCTGGCCGACGCGACCGCGGGCAGCGCGGTTTTCGAGCTCGGGGGAGAGGCGTACGGGGACGCCTGACGCCGGGCGGGGCCCTCGATGTGGCCGGGCGGGACCCCCGGATGTGGCCGGGCGGGCGCCCGAGCCCAGGCGTGGACGCGCCCGAATGGGTAGAATTCGGGCATGGGAGAGCGGCCTGTAACGCCGACTGCGCCCGAACTCGTCCTTGAGACCGACACCGGTTCCACGGTGATGAGTCCGAGCCGCGACTATCACGTCGGGCGCGATCCACTGAGCGACATCGTCATCGACGATGCCCGCGTCTCCTGGCACCACGCCGTCCTGCACGCCGAGCTCGACCACTGGACGATCGAGGACGAGCACAGCACGAACGGCACGTACGCCGACGGCCGACGCATCCACGAGTGGGGTGTCGGACCCGGCAGCGTCCTGCGCTTCGGCAGCGTCGCGGACGGCCCGCGCGCGGTGCTCACCGGCCGTGAGCCGTCCCCGCCCGCCGCGCCCGCGGCCCGCGAGCGCCCCTCCGGCGTCCGCACGCCATCGGCCACCGGCACCTTCCGGAAGCCGACATCCGTGCGCCCACTGCCCGCGCGCACCGTCCGCATCGGCCGCGCCGCCGACAACGACCTGGTCATCGACGATCTGGTCGTCTCACGCCGCCACGCCGAACTGCGGGTCCTCGCGGACGGCACGTACGAGATCGTCGACCTCGGCAGCCACAACGGCACGTATCTCAACGGCCAGCCGGTCGGCCGCGCCCCGGTCTTGCCAGGGGACATCGTCGGCGTCGGCCACCGTGCGTTCTGCCTGGTCGGCGACGAACTCCAGGAGTACGTCGACACGGGTGAGGTGTCGCTCGACGTCCAGGAGCTGACGGTCGCCGTCGACAAGGGCCGCAAGACGCTCCTCGACAAGATCTCCTTCCCCGTCGGCGAGAAGTGCCTGCTCGCCGTCGTCGGCCCCAGCGGCGCGGGCAAGTCCACCCTCCTCAACGCCCTCACCGGCCTGCGCCCCGCCGACGAGGGCACCGTCCTCTACGACGGCCGCGACCTGTACCGCGACTACGCCGAGCTCCGGCAGCGCATCGGTCTCGTGCCGCAGGACGACATCCTGCACGCGCAGCTCACCGTGCGCCGCGCCCTCGGATACGCCGCGGAACTGCGCTTCCCCCAGGACACCGAGAAGGCGGAACGCCGGGCCAGGGTCGACGAGGTCATCCGGGAGTTGGGCCTCGAGCAGCGCGTCGACCAGCCCATCCACAGCCTCTCCGGCGGCCAGCGCAAGCGTGTGAGCGTCGCGCTCGAACTGCTGACCAAGCCGTCGCTGCTCTTCCTCGACGAACCGACCTCCGGGCTCGACCCCGGCATGGACCGCTCGGTGATGAACATGCTGCGCGGCCTCGCCGACGACGGCCGGACGGTCATCGTCGTCACCCACAGCGTGCTCAGCCTCGACGGGTGCGACCGGCTCCTCGTGCTCGCGGCGGGCGGCAGGATCGCCTACTACGGGCCGCCCGGGGACGCGCTCCCGTTCTTCGGCTTCGACGAGTGGCCCGAGGCGTTCGAGGCCTTCGAGGGAGACCGCGACCGGGACTGGGCCGGGGAGTACCGGCGCTCGCCGTTCCACCAGCAGTACATCGTCAACTCCTCCGCGCAGCCGTATCTGGCACAGGACGCCGCGAACCCCGTGGCCTCCTTCGCGCCACCGCCGAAGGCGCAGAGCTGGGGGTCCCAGCTGCGGACGCTGGTGCGGCGGTACGCGGCCGCGCTCGGCGCGGACCGTACGTTCCTGGCGATCATGATCGCGCTGCCGTTCGTGATGGGCGCCATGGCCCGCGCGCTGGCAGGGAGCAAGTTGACCCAGGAGACGGCGCTGAACGCCCTGCTCATCCTCTGCGTGGGCGGAGTCCTGACCGGCGCGGCCAATGCCGTGCGGGAACTGGTCAAGGAGCGCGTCATCTACCGGCGCGAACGGGCCGTGGGGCTCTCCAGATCGGCGTACCTGATGTCCAAGGTCGTCGTACTCGGAACGATCACTGTGCTGCAGGCCGTCGTGCTGACCCTGGTGGCGCTGCTCGGCGTCGACCTGAACGCGCCGGGCGGCGAGGGAGTGCTGCTCCCACCCCTTGCCGAGATCACCGTGGCGGTGGCCCTGCTGGCGTTCACGGCCATGATGCTCGGGCTCCTGGTCTCGGCCCTGGTGCGCAAGGAAGAGGTGACGATGCCGCTGCTCGTGCTGCTCGCCATCGTCCAGGTGGTGTTCTGCGGCGCGCTCCTGAAACTCAACGGGGTGCCCGGCGTCGAGCAACTGGCGTGGCTCGTGCCCTCGCGGTGGGCGCTGGGCGCGATGGCGGGGACCATCGGCCTCGGCAGAATCGTGCCGGGGGAGCTGACGGCCGACCCGCTGTTCCGGCACTCGGCGGGTGTCTGGCTGCTCAACATGGGCATGTTGGTGGCCCTCTCGGTGGTCTTCGGCTTCGTGGTCGCGAGGCTGCTGCGACGGCACGAACCCGCGGTCATGCGGAAGTAGCAGCCGACAAGCAGCAAAGCAGAGCAGAAGCAGACCGGAGCAGACGAGAGCAGGAGCTGGAGCAGACGAGATGACCACCGCGGACTTCCGCCCCACACACGTCGTCCCCCAGGACGGGCTCCCCGCCTGGGAGGCACCGGACGCCGACCGCCCGACGACGCCGCTCGACGCGTTGCTGCCCGTACAGCTGGTCGACCGGCTCGGCGACTGGGGCCGGATCGTCTGTGCCAACGGGTGGTCCACGTGGGTCGACGGCCGCCTCCTGATCGCCGTACCGCCCGACCCCCCGGCCGCGGGCCACCCCCTCACCCACACGGCGGACCCGGGCCCGCTCCTGGCCAGGACGGAGGACGCGCTGGGCCGCTACCGCCGCGCGACGGAGGAACTGGCGGCAGGCAGGACGGACGGCGAGTCCTTCCGGAGCCAGACGCGCGGGCTGCGCGTGGGCATGGTCGTGGACGGCGGATCGACGTGGCTCTACGACGCCGAACACGAGCGGTGGGTGTACTACGACGGGACACGGCTCAGCACGTACGCGGCGGGGGAGGGCCCAAGCGTGCACGGCGACGGTGCGGACGGGGTACCCGCGGGCGGCGAGGAGCCAGCGGGCCCGGAGCCGACGCAGGTCGTGGCCGCGGCGGACGGAGTCCAGGCGCGCGCGCCGTACGGCGCGGGTGGTGCGGGGGATGTGGAGGCGACGCAGGTGGTGGGTGTGGAGGGCCGGGGGCAGGCCCATGGGCCGTATGGCGGAGGTGGTGGCGGGGCTTCTGAGGCGACGCGGGTGGTTGATGATGTTGCCGATCCCGACCCGGCGGCCCGGTCCGGTGACGCCTGATGGGGAGCGCGCCGCGCGACGACGTGCCGTCGGGCGCGAGTCCCCATTCCGGGCGGCCCTCCGAGCTGATCGGGAAGCAGATCGCGGGCTACCGCGTCGAGAGCGAGATCGGGCGGGGCGGGATGGCCGTCGTCTATCGCGCCAAGGATCTGCGGCTCGACCGGACCGTCGCCCTCAAGCTGCTCGCCCCCGAGCTCGCGCGCAACGACACCTTCCGGCAGCGCTTCACGCACGAGTCGCGCGTGGCCGCCGCGATCGAGCATCCGCACATCGTGCCGGTCTTCGAGGCGGGCGAGACCGACGGAGTGCTCTACATCGCCATGCGGTACGTCCCCGGGCTCGACCTGCGCCACCTGCTCGACGACTCGGGCCCGCTCCCCGTCGGAGCCGCCCTCCGCATCGCCGCGCAGGTCGCGTCCGCGCTCGACGCGGCCCACGATCACGGGCTGGTCCACCGCGACGTCAAGCCCGGCAACATCCTCGTCGCCAAGGGCACGGACAGCGACCACCCGGAGCACGTCTACCTCACGGACTTCGGCCTGACGAAGAAGTCGCTGTCGCTGACCGGCTTCACGACCGTCGGCCAGTTCGTCGGAACCCTCGACTACGTGGCGCCGGAGCAGATCTCGGGACGCCCGGTGGATGGCCGCTGCGACGTCTACAGCCTCGCTTGCGTCGTCCACGAGACCATGGCCGGCGGCCCGCCCTTCCAGCGTGACGACGACATGGCCCTGCTCTGGGCCCACCAGTACGACCAGCCGCCCCGCCTGACCGAGAAGCGCCCCGACGTCCCCGCGGCCCTCGACGGCGTACTGGCGAAGGCGCTGGCCAAGAGCCCCGATGACCGGTACGGCTCCTGCCTGGAATTCGCGGCCGCGCTGCGCGCCGCGGTCACGGGAGGCGCGCACGGGCACACTCCTACGCAGGTGGACCGCCACGTAGTGGGAGCCCCGCAGAGCCCGGGGGCGCCTCCGGAGCCGCCGAGCTGGGCGCGGCCGGTCTTCAGGCGGCTGCCCGGCTAGGACTGTGCGGGCTCGTCTTCCTGCACCTCGCCGCGCCGGTGGACCCGCCGCGCCAGCAGTCCGCCGATGAAACCGGTGACCAGGCCCCAGGCCACGGCGAGAATCAGCGCGGTCCCCAGCTGCGGATGCAGCTTCACCAGGCCCGACAGGCCGCCGCCCAGATCCCCGATGCCCAGGAGGGACAGGCCGGCGTGGGCGGAGAGGCGGGCGAGCAGACAGACCGCGAGCACCGTGAGGGCCAGCGCCACTGCCATGTGCACGGCGTGCTGCCAGGCCCGCATCCGCGCGGGTGAGCGTGCCGCCATCAGGAACGCGGCCCCCAGGACCAGGACCGCGGCGACGACCAGCAGCCACCACACCCGGCCGTCGTGTTCGGAGAGCGTCCGCAGACTGAGCGTGGAGTCGTCCGGAGTGCGCAGTACGTCGTCGAGGACGCGCGGCATGGGCAGTCCGAACGGCCCGTCCACGCGGCCTTCCCAGGACGCACCGAGCCCGATGGTAAAGGCGAGCCAGACGAGGTTGGGCAGCCCGAGCAGCAGCACCGCGAGCGTCTCGGCTGCATGCCCCTTGGTCACCGCCACGATCACTCCGATGACGAACCCCAGGGCGACGTACGCGAGCAGCAGGACCACCATGGCGTAGGCCCCGGGACGTACCGACTCCTGGAAGCGGAGGAGACCGGCGGGGAGCGGCGCACCGCGCGAGACCAGCAGCGCCACGACGAGGACGCCCACCAGCCACAGCAGCCCGAACACGAGGGTCAGCGGCACATCGGTCTCGAACCCGATCTTGGGCGAGCCGGCACCCAGCAGGTCGCCGATGTCGGCCGCTTCCCCCTCCCCGAGCGAGATCGTGAACCGGTGGCGGGCCAGCAGGCCGAGGCCGATGAGGACCAGGATCCACAGGACCGCGAACCGGGCGGCCCAGCCGATCAGTTCCCTCGTTCCGGCGACCGCCCGGTGCCGCAGCGGCCTGAGGAATCCGGCGCCGAGCACCAGAGCCCCGGCGAGGGTGATCGAGAGGGGGAGCACGGACAGCTCCGCGTTCGTCTCGGCGATGGCACCGGCGTCGCCGGAGAGCCCGACGGAGCCGCCGACCGCCATCACGACGACAGCCGCGACGACGCTGGGGAAGGCACCGTCCGGCAGGTCCGTCGCCCCGGCGGCCCACAGGCCGAGCGCGGCGAGGACGGCCATGGCCACCAGCGCGGCGAGCACGGCCACGAGGGCGTGGATCCAGCCATGGGGGGCCCGCCTGCTCTGCGGCGCGGGCTGCGCGCCTGCCCGCCCGGGCGGTCTCTGGTCGTTCACGTTGTCACGCTAAGCAGCGTCGCGGCAGCCCGCCCCTCGGGAGGGCCGACCGCGTCGGCTTGCGGGCTTCCGGGAAGCGGGACACACAATAGGCGCGTAACGGTAAAAGGTGTGCAGAACGGTTGAAAGAGTGACCGGATCTGTGCGCCGCAGATCCCCAACGCAGGGAAGAAGTGTTCGTGAGCGTCGAACCGCCGTCGTCAGGACGCCCCACAGGACCCCCGTCAGGCCCGATCTCGGGCCCTTCTCAGCCGGGCGCGACCCAGGCGGGTTCGACGCCACCACCCAGCGGGGACCGGCCGTCGGGCCCGCCGCCGGGCGGTCCGCTCAGCGGCGGCGGCCACGGCGGGGGACCCGGTGGGCCGGACGAGAGCCCCGGCGGGAGCCCGGAACCGGACCGCCCCTGGTGGAGGTCGGCGCCGCGCGTGGCGGCGATCTCCCTCGTGATCGTCGCCGCGGTCGTGCTGACCGTCGTGCTCACCCGGCCCGACAGCTCGGACGGCACCAAGGAATCCACCGGCGAGGTCATCCTCCAGCCCGCGGGGAAGCCGGGCCCTGATCCCTACACCGAGTCGACGGCCCGGGACGACTCCACGCCGTCGTCCCCGAGCGCACTGCCCAGCTCCTCGGCGTCGGCCAACGTGACGCGCGGTGTCGACGGCTCCGCCCCCGGCCTCTACGGCGGGACGCGCAAGGTCGGCAGCTGCGACGTGGAGAAGCAGGCCGCCGCCCTCAAGAAAGACCCGCTGAAGAACAAGGCGTTCGCCTCGGTCCTCGACATCGAGGCGTCCGCCGTCCCCGCGTACCTGCGGGCGCTCACACCCGTGCAGCTGCGCATGGACACCCGTGTCACCAACCACGGCTACCGCGACGGCGCCCCCACCGCCTATCAGGCCGTCCTGCAGGCCGGCACCGCCGTACTCGTCGACGACCGGGGCGTGCCGCGCGTGCGCTGTGCCTGCGGCAACCCGCTGCTGCCGCCTGTCGCGCAGAAGAGCACCCCGAAGCGGACGGGCGACGCGTGGCCGGGGTACAAGGCGTCGAACGTCGTGGTCGTGGCGCCCGCCACGCAGGTCGTGAACGTGTTCGTCATGTACGACCCGAAGAGCGGCGAGTGGTTCGAACGTGACAAGGGCGACACGGGCGCGGGCGACACGAAGACCCGGCCGCCGGTGCACCAGCAGTCCCCCTCCCCCTCTCCGTCCCTGTCCTCCTCGTCCCCCTCCAATTCCCCGTCCACTTCCCCGTCCACTTCCCCGTCCTCCGGGGAGCCCTCCTCACCGTCCGCCTCGTCCCCCACGCCGCAGCCGCCCTCCTCGGAGCAGGAGCAGCCGCCCTCGTCGCAGCCCGCGCAGCCGCCGTCGTCGCCGGTGGCAGATTGAGGTTCGTGATCGAGCAGGGGCCGACAGGCGCTAGCGTGGTGGGTGCTGTCGGCGGGGCCCGTGCTGGGGCGGTCCTTGATCCGGGGCGTAGGAGGGGAGAGCGAGCATGCGGGGCGGGGCGGCATCTTGAGAATTCTGCACACGTCCGACTGGCATCTGGGCCGGGCGTTCCACCGCGTGAACATGCTCGGCGCCCAGGCCGAGTTCATCGGCCACCTCGTCGCCACGGCGCGTGAGCGCGAGGTCGACGCCGTCGTCGTGTCCGGCGACGTGTACGACAGGGCGGTGCCACCGCTCGCCGCCGTAGAGCTGTTCGACGACGCGCTGCACCGCCTTGCGGACCTCGGCGTCCCGACGGTGATGATCTCCGGCAACCACGACTCGGCGCGCCGCCTCGGTGTCGGCGCCGGGCTCATCGGCCGCGCGGGCATCCACCTGCGCACCGCGCCCGCCGCCTGCGGGGAGCCGGTGGTCCTGGCCGACGGCCACGGGGACGGGGACGTGGCGTTCTACGGCCTGCCCTATCTCGAACCGGCACTGGTCAAGGACGAGTTCGGGGTGACGCGTGCGGGCCACGAGGCGGTGCTGGGGGCCGCGATGGACCGGGTGCGCGCCGACCTGGCCGCCCGGGCGCCGGGCACCCGCTCCGTCGTCCTCGCCCACGCCTTCGTCACCGGCGGCGAGGCCAGCGACAGCGAGCGGGACATCACGATCGGCGGGGTGGCCGCCGTGCCCTCCGGGGTCTTCGACGGCGTCGACTATGTGGCACTCGGCCACCTGCACGGCAGCCAGGCCATCAGCGAGCGGGTGCGCTACTCGGGCTCCCCGCTGCCGTACTCGTTCTCCGAGGCCGCGCACCGCAAGAGCATGTGGCTCGTCGACATCGGCGCGGCGGGGGAGATCGAGGCCGAGCGGATCGACTGCCCGGTGCCGCGGCCGCTCGCCCGCATCCGGGGAGACATCGAGACGCTGCTCGCCGACCCGGAGCTCGCCCGTCACGAGGAGGCCTGGGTCGAGGCGACGCTCACCGACCCGGTGCGCCCCGACGACCCCATGGCCCGCCTCTGCGAGCGCTTCCCGCACACCCTCAGCCTCGTCTTCGACCCGGAGCGCGCCCCCGAGGACCCGGACGTCTCGTACGCCCAGCGCCTGAAGGGCCGCAGCGACCAGCAGATCGCGGAGGACTTCGTGACCCATGTGCGGGGCGCGGGACCCGACCCGCGCGAACAGGCGGTGCTGCGGGCGGCGTTCGACACCGTCCGCACCGACGACACGCTGCGCGAGGTGGCCCGATGAGGCTGCACCGGCTCCGGATCACCGCGTTCGGCCCCTTCGGTACCACCCAGGACATCGACTTCGACGAGCTCTCCGCCGCCGGGCTCTTCCTGCTGCACGGACCGACCGGCGCGGGGAAGACGTCCGTCCTGGACGCCGTCTGCTATGGCCTGTACGGCTCGGTGCCAGGCCCCCGGCAGGGCAGCGGCCAGGGAGTGACGCTGCGCAGCGACCACGCGCAGCCCGCCGTGCGGACGGAGGTGTGCCTCGAACTCACCGTCGCGGGGCGCCGGTTGGAGGTGACCAGGCAGCCGCCGTGGGAGCGCCCGAAGAAGCGCGGCACCGGCACGACCATGGAGAAGGCTCAGAGCTGGCTCCGGGAGTACGAGGCCGCCGCCGATGGCGGCGGCGCGTGGAAGGACCTCAGCCGCTCCCACCAGGAGATCGGCGAGGAGATCACGCAGCTGCTCGGCATGAGCAAGGAGCAGTTCTGCCAGGTGGTGCTGTTGCCCCAGGGCGACTTCGCACGCTTCCTGCGGGCCGACGCCGAGGCCCGCGGCAAGCTGCTCGGGCGGCTCTTCGACACGCGCAGGTTCGCCGCGGTCGAGCAGCGACTCGCCGAGCAGCGGCGCGATGCCGAGGGCGCGGTGCGGGAAGGGGACGGGGAGCTCCTCGCCGACGCGCATCGGATGCAGCAGGCCGCCGGGGGCACCCTCGAGGCCCTCGAGAACGCCGAGTCGCCGCTGCCCGAGCTTTCGCCCGGCGATCCGGGGCTCGCCGAGTCCGTCCTTGCCTGGGCCGCCGTCGCCCGCACCACCGCCCGCGAACGGCGAACGATCGCCCGGTGCGCCCTCACGGCCGCCGAGTCCGCGCAGACCGCCGCGGGGCGGCGCCTTGACGACGTACGTGAACTCGCCCGGCTGCAGAGCCGGTTCGCCCAGGCGCGGGAGCGCGCCGGGCGCCTTCAGGAGCGCGCCGATGAGCACCGGCAGCGGCAGACCCAGATGGAGCGGGGCCGCAAGGCCGAGACGGTCGCCCCCGCGCTCGGCCTCCGCCGGGCCACCGAGGAGGAGCACCGCCGCGCGACCGCCGAAGAGGCACGCGCGCGTGGCCACCTGCCCGCCACGTTCGCGGACTCCGGCGCGTCGGGACTCGCCGCCGCCGCGCGCAAGGCCGCCGAAGAGCTCGGCGGCCTCGAATCCGCCCGGCGCGCCGAGCAGCGCCTGACCGAACTCGGCACGGAGCGCACGTCCTTGGAGCGCGAGGAGCGGGCCGACGACGAGCTGCTGCGCGAAGCGGCGGGCTGGCTGGACGGCTGGGAGGCGACCAGGACCGCACTCCAGGAGCGCATCGAGTCCGCCCAGGACGCGGCCACGCGCGCGGAGCATCTCGCGGGCCAACTGGAGCCCACGCAGGGCAGGTTGGACGCGGCGCGCCGCCGTGACCGCCTCACCCAGGAAGCCGCCACCGCGTACGAAGGCACCCTCGCGGCCCGCGAGCGTGCCACCGCGGCCCACGAACACTGGCTGACCCTGAAGGAACAGCGCCTCAACGGCATCGCGGCGGAACTGGCCGCGGGCCTGACCGACGGCGCCCCCTGCGCGGTCTGCGGAGCCACCGAACACCCCGTGCCCGCCCCGAAGACCGCCGGTCACGTCGACCGCGCCACCGAGGAGTCGGCGCTCGCCGCTCACCGGCAGGCGGAGGAGCGGCGCGCGGATGCCGAGCGGCACCTCGGCGAGGTGCGCGAGTCGTTGGCGGCGGCGAGGGCGGCGGCGAGTGGGTCGTCCGGCGGGGACTTCGCGACCCAGGAGCCGGAAGGCGTCCCGGAGGGGCCGTCCGTCGAGCGACTCGCCGCACTCGCCGAGGAGCTGCGAGGAGAACACGCCGAGGCGCGCAGTCGCGCCTCCGGGCTGCACGCTGCCCGGGAAGCCCTCGCTCAGGCCGAGCGCGAGCACGACCGCAGGGTCACGGTGCAGCAGGAGGCAGCCGTACGGGCAGCGTCGCGTGCCACCCTGCGGGACACTCTCGACCGCGAACAGGCAGCTCTGGACGTCGAGTTGACCCGCGCGCGCGGAGCGGGCGGCAGCGTCGCGGCCCGCGCGTCCCAGCTGGAGCGGCAGACCGCGCTCCTGACCGAGGCGGCGGAAGCCGCACGCGTCGCCGACGACACAGCCCAGCGGCTCAAGGACGCCGACGCGCGACTCGCCGACGCCGCCTTCCGCGCCGGGTTCGACACGCCGAGGGCCGCGGCCGATGCCCTGCTCGACGACGCGCGCCACCGCGAGCTGCAACACCGTATCGACGAGTGGCGGAACGAGGAGGCGGCGGTGCGTTCGCTCCTCGCCGAGCCGGACGCGGCAGCCGCCGCCCAACAGCCGCCGGCCGACCTCGGAGCCGCCGAGGAGGCCGCCGAGCAGGCCGACAGGCAGGCCCGCGAGAGCGCCTCCGCACTCGACGCGGCCGCGCGTCGCTGCGCCGAACTCGACCGGCTCTCCGACCGGTCGGCCACCGGAGCCCGGCGGCTCGCGCCGCTCCGAGCCGAGTACGACCGCGTGGCGCGCCTCGCGGGCCTCGCGGCGGGCACATCGGCGGACAACGAACGCAAGATGCGCCTGGAGTCCTACGTCCTCGCCGCCCGCCTCGAACAGGTCGCGGCGGCGGCGACCGCACGGCTGCGGCGCATGTCGTCCGGCCGCTACACCCTCGTCCACTCCGACGACCGCACGGGGCGCGGCCGTTCGGGCCTCGGCCTGCACGTGGTCGACGCCTGGACGGGCCGCGAGCGCGACACGTCCACGCTCTCGGGCGGCGAGACCTTCTTCGCCTCGCTCGCCCTCGCGCTCGGCCTCGCGGACGTCGTCACCGACGAGGCGGGCGGCGTACGGCTCGACACGCTCTTCATCGACGAGGGCTTCGGCAGCCTCGACGACCAGACCCTCGACGAGGTCCTCGACGTACTGGACTCACTGCGCGAGCGGGACCGCAGCGTCGGCATCGTCTCGCACGTCGCTGACCTGCGACGACGTGTCCACGCACAGCTCGAAGTGGTCAAGGGGCGAGCAGGGTCGGTCGTACGGCAGCGGGGAGCCAGCGACTGATCCGCCGGTGTGCTGCGGCCGTCAGGATGGATTCCTTCCCCGTTTTGCCCTCTCTGTCCTTGATCATCTTCGTCCTCATGTCCCCCGGCCGTCCCCCGGACTGCCCCTAGGTCTTGGCTGCCAGCGTGGTTGAATCGATGGTCCGTCCATCCCTGCAGATAGCGGGCCCATATCGATTCGAGTGACTACCGCTCCAAGTTCGCGGACGGCACTGGAGTTAGACGGGATCGGCCAGCCAAGCCGTCGAGGGTCCGTCCTTGCTGTTGGCCACGCGGTGGAAGTCCACGGGCGGGATGCCGGGGTGCCCGTGCCGTACGGTCCCTTGGTATACGGAGTCAGAGACGCATAGGGCGAAACCGTCGTCGCGTTCGTGCGATGCAGTCCTGAGGAACTCGGCGTCCAGCAGACGGCAGGCGTCGTTGAGGTCGGAGCCGACCCACCCGTCGAGCTCGTCGACCGCCACGTGTCCTCGATTCGCCGCCCGCAGCTGCCTCGGTGAGCAGGGTACGGAGGACCGCCGTCAGCGGGGCCTGAACGACGATCAGTTCGGTTCGGACCTGGCTCTCGACCTGCTGGCGGCGTCGCTGGTTGCTGTCCCGCTGTGGCTGCGCGCATCCAGAGGGCATGCATGGGTTCCAGTTGCTGCTCGGCTGTGACGACGGGTGCCTTGGGCGAGAGGATTTCGACGGGCGCCTCGACGACTGGCCATCGAGGAAGGCAGGGGCTGGGCTGCTGAAGGCGTTGTGGATCGAACTTTGAAAAATTCCCGCGTCCCGCGGCTCACGGGCCATCTCTGTAGGGCTGGGTAGAGCAGCCAGTAGGTGCAGGTAGTGGAGGGTGTCGTTGAATTCGCGGTGCTCACGGCCAGTCAGATCCGGCTTGTGGAATAGCCCTGGTCGCCCCATGCCCGCTCTTCGTCCAAGACCGTCCGAGACAGTCCAACAGCGTGGCATCTCAGCTGATCCCAGAGGATGGCATCCGTAGATGTTCAGGGCTGGCCCCTAGGCCGCTTCTGACGGCTCTTGAAACCGACTCGCGGCTGCAACAGGCGGTCTCCATGGGGGGCATACAGTGGCTCAGGGAGCCGGCTTACGTAATGCCAATCGATCACTCCATGCTGGAGGGATGCCCGGGGGCAGGGGAACAGTCGGCTCCGAGTAGGTCAGGTCACGAACAGCAGCGAGACCCACAGAATTGCCGCCATCAGCGGCAAGCCGTAGGTGATTAGTAGGAGAGCAATGGGCTTCCGCGCCCATGTCGCCCGCGTCGCCGCAAACTCCGGCAGTCTGTGGTGCGCCCGGTTCTGCACCACCCGGTAATAGTGAAACTGTCGATGACACACGAACATGCACGTCAGGGCCATCAGCAGACCGAAGGCCGCCAGAAGTCTCGCCGCGGTCAGATGCTCGCCTGAAGCGAGAAGTGTTGTGTAGGCAACCGCGAACAGGGACTGCCCTACCAGGAACAAGTTGTTGCCCGAGAACAGGAGGCTGTTCTCGTGAAGCATGTGCCCCCACAGCCTTGCATCCTCAGCGAGCCGCTGGGCTTCGCCATCATCGGCCATGCCGCCTGTGTGCCCGCCAGCAGCCCGGAGCTATCCGCTCCGGGCTGCGTATTTCGGCCTGACAGGTACGGTCACGGCGGAGCCCCCGGCGATGCCAGCGCCGAGGGCTCGTTGCGTGCCGGGATAGGTCGTTTCTGGTGGCTCTTGGGCGGTGGTGCGGAGCCAGATGACGATTGCGCCGATGGTCAGGGCGCCCTAATACTTGAGATGCAATGAAGCCCTCCTGGGAGGACATTGGCCTCATGAGGTCCGACGCTATTCGGGCCCCGCGGTGGAGATGGTGTACAGCAGGTTTGGTATCGCTGCTGCTGTTTTTCGCTGGTGCGACCGCGTGTGGTGGCGATGATTCCCCAGGCGAGACGCCTGCGCCGACGAAGACAGTCACAGAGACCACCGAGGCGCCCGCGGAAACTGAGCCAGCGGCCGAGCAAGCAGTCCTGCCGGACATGGTGGGCAAGTCCCTGCAGGACGCACAAGACATCGCCCAAGCTCACGGGTTCTACCTCCTCGATTCCACCGATGCCACGGGAATGGATAGGTTCCAGGTCTTGGACCGTAACTGGGTGGTCTGCTCCCAGGTGCCAGAGCCAGGGCGACACTCCACCGACGTCACGGTCACCTTTGACGTGGTCAAGGACGACGAGAGTTGCCCTTGAGTGACGCGCCGGGCCGGGCACTTCCTCGCCCAGGAACATGGCGTCCGGCAGTTCCTCGACATCGGCACCGGCCTGCCCACAGCCCCCAACCTGCATGAGGTCGTGCAGGGGGTGGTACCGGAGTGAGTACGCCCAGCAGGGCATGCCCATGGTGCTGCGCGACCTGCCGACCGCCGCCTCCCTCTTCGACGGGATGGATCTGGTCGACCCGGGTGTCACCCAGGTTCACAAGTGGTGGCCGGGCCCCGAGCAGGACGGCATCGACGACCGGGCCTTAGCCATGTACTGGGCGGTGGCACGTAAGCCCAGACAGGTCAGGTCGGGCGGGGGCGAGGCACCCCCACAGAGCTCGTCTATGAGGACGGCACTATCGCCTGGCACTCCCGAGCCACCCTGTGGGGAAGGACCAGTTGGAACCGCGACGCCACCGCATACACGCCCCTGCGTTTCCCCGGCCAGTACGCAGACCCCGAGACCGGCCTTCACTACAACTTCTTCCGGCACTACGGCCCGGACACCGCCCGCTACACCACACCGGACCCCTTTGGCCTCGTCCCCGCCCCCAACCCGGTCACGTACACCCACAATCCGCAGACCTGGAGCGATCCTCTCGGCCTTGCCCCGAAGGCATGCCTGACCGACAGGTACAAGTGGGACGGAAGCGCCCGGTTCGGGAAGCTGGACGACCTGAACCGCCCGACCGGCGTCTTCGCTTCTCTGCGAAAGGACATGCTGGACACCGGTACGCCGGCCGGTTCTACCTGGACGCCAGGCTGGAGGGGCCACGGGCCCAGCTTCAATGAAGCACGCGGGCACCTGCTCGCCAACCGCCTCGGTGGCCCAGGAAAGGGATCCCTGTCACGCCAGAACCTGGTCACGCTTACCCAAGACCCCGTGAATACGCCTGTCATGAGGGCAATCGAGGACAAGGTGTACCGTGCGGTCGACAAGGGAGAGAATATCCAGTATTCGGTGGTTCCCAAATATGAAGGAACTAATCCGGTTCCGACCAGGCTGGAAATCTCCGCGTACGGAAACCGGGGATTCTCATTGACCGAGAAACTGGAGAATCCCGCCGCAGGAGTACGGGCCGGTACCATCCCCATCCCGAAGCTGTGAGCCAACCGTTGCAACTCCAAGGACGATCATGACGCGCACCACCCCGCCGCGACCGGTGGACGTCGAGGCACAGTTCCCCGAACTGTCCAGCTACCGAAGGATGTGCACGCGGCTCCACCCGCGTCCCGGAGCGCCGAAGCCGACTGAGAGTTCGGTCAGCGGCCCCTTCCTGTGGCCTGCGCACGAGCCCTGGCCGACGTGCCGAGAGTCTCACGCCCGAGACAGGGGGCGGCGCATCGATGACGTACATCAGGAGCGTCGCATCCTGCAGGACGCCTGGCGTCGCAATCCCCAGACGGGCCCGTCGGCGGAGGACCTGGCCGCGCTGTCGGCACTGGAGC
This sequence comes from Streptomyces rectiviolaceus, assembly GCF_039533825.1. Classification (NCBI taxonomy): domain Bacteria; kingdom Bacillati; phylum Actinomycetota; class Actinomycetes; order Kitasatosporales; family Streptomycetaceae; genus Streptomyces; species Streptomyces rectiviolaceus. Next base: position 81,061 of record NZ_BAAAUG010000188.1, on the reverse strand, counting down.
AGGAGCATCGCGTCCCAGGCCTCGGTGAGGCCGACCCGATCCCGCTCCTCCCGCTGGCCCAACTGTTCGCCAAGGACGTCCCCGGCCTCATGCCTCCCGATGGTTGTGATCTCCTTCAGGTGCTGTGGTGCCCCTTCGACGCACACGGCACCCCACGGACCCCGGACGTTCACCTGCGGTGGCGGAACTCGGCCGAGTGCGGCGAGGCCCTCGAAACATCTCCTGCCCCCGAAGTCGTCGGCAACGAGGGGTACGTGCCCGAGCCCTGCACGGTGGCACCCGAGCAGGTAATGGAGCACGAATATCAAGAGCTCCTCAGTGAGAACCTGCGATATCGAATCGAAGAATGGGAAGCGGAACTCGAAGAAGAAGCTGAGGAATCCGGCGACGAAGAGGAGTTCGTCACCTATCACCATGACCTTTCCATTGCACCAGGGTGGAAGGTCGGAGGCTATGCCTCATGGGCAGTGACCGGACCATCCGAAGACGTCTGTGCGTGTGGCGCCCCCATGCGGCTTCTGCTGACCATCGCCAGCCACGAGTGGGACGGAGGCACGCGCAGCTGGGTCCCTCTGGAAGACCGTGATCTCATCGCCACTTCGGGTGCGAACATCCCAACCCGGGTGACCGTTGGCCGAGGCGGTTCCTTGAACATCTTCGTGTGTGCTGCAGATGCAACCCACGCGCACAAACTCAGCCTGCAATGAACAAGTGCCTCGTGGCCGACTACCGAGGTGCCGATACCGCGGCGGCCTGGCTCGCGGGACTGCTCCTGCCGCGCTCAAGCCATGTCTGTCCGTCCCGGATGGATGTATGTATGTCCCGGGTCATCCAAGATTTTCGTAGCTGGTGATCGGCTCGGTCCGGTGGTCAATTGAGCAGGGTCCGCCGGCGGAGGAGAGCGTGCCTGGCGCGGTACCGGCAGACCGGCGGCGGCGCGCACCGTGATCCTCACCAAGCTCTCGCTGAGGGAGCCCGGTCAGCGGCCCAGTGGGCGCCTGGGCAGGGGGGAGGAGTAGACGATGCTGGTGGTCACGGAACCCAGCGCGCCGATCTTTCCCGCGACCTCCTCCAAGTGGTTCATCGAGCTCGCCGCGACCTTGATCACGAAGCAGTCGTCGCCGGTGACGTGGTGCGCCTCCAGGATCTCGGGAGTCGTCTCGACCAGGTCGTGGAACGGCTTGTAATTGCCGTTCGGGTAGCGCAGGCGCACGAACGCCAGGATGGGCAGGCCAAGGCGCTCCGGATCGACCACGGCCGCGTACCCCTGGATCACGCCCGCCTCCTCCAGGCGGCGGACCCGTTCGGTGACGGCGCTTGCGGACATGGAGACGGCGCGTGCCAGCTCGGCGTAGCTGGCGCGGCCCTCACGCTGAAGGACATCGAGGATGCGCCAGTCGGTGGCGTCCGTGGAATAACCGGTCATGCCTGAGAGGTAACAGGGGATTCCCCGGCTGATCAAGGGGTACGCCGGTGATCGGCTCTTCTGGGTCGGCGGCTTCGCCCGTAGATTTTTGGCCATGAGCAGAGAGACGACCACAGAGTCGACGGCCGCCACCAGCACGCAGGCCGCCGCCACCGGCGCCCCGAATGCCGTCCTACGGGTATCCCCCGCGTCCCCGGCGGCCGCCGCCGCGTACTTCGGCGCGAGCCTCGCCTTCCACGCCGACGTGTCCGACGTCGCGTCGGCGCTCGCCGGCGACGGCGACCCCGGCTTCGTCGTGGTCGACTCCCGCTCGACGGCGTCCTGGGACCAGGGGCACATTCCCGGGGCGATCCATCTGCCCACCGCCCTCATCGCCGAGCAGGCGGAGCAGCTCCTCGACAAGTCCGTCCCGGTCGTCACGTACTGCTGGGGCCCCGGCTGCAACGGCGCGACCCGCGCCGCCCTCGCCCTCGCCCAACTGGGCTTCCAGGTCAAGGAGATGCTGGGCGGCTTCGAGTACTGGGCCCGTGAGGGCTTCGAGTTCGAGACCTGGGAGGGCAGTGAGCGGCGTACTCCCGACGCCCTGACCTCCCCGGTCGACGCGGCGGACTGCGGCTGCTGAGAAGGCGGCGGGGCGGGGCGGCGAGCGCGTCAACTCGGATGCGCCCGAGCCGCGCACCCCGCATCATGATCTGTCATGCCCCTCCTTCCGCACCCCGCACCCGAAGCGCTGCGGCGCGACCCTCTGCCGCTGCGCGGCCGAACCGCCCTCGTCACCGGAGCAAGCCGACGCGGCGGCATCGGATACGCCGTGGCCCGGCGCCTCGCCGCGTACGGAGCCAGCGTCTATCTGCACCACCACGTACCGCACGACGCCGCGATGCCCTGGGGCGCCGACCGCCCGGCCGATGTCGTCGCCGGAGTGCGCGAGGCGCTCGGAGATCCGGAGGCGAGCGTCCACCACGGGCCCGGTGATCTCGCGGACCCCACCGCACCGGCCGACCTGATCGCCACGGCCGCCGACGCGCTCGGCGGGCGCCTCGACATCCTCGTCGCCAACCACGCGGTCAGCGGCGACGACGGCACCCTCGACACCATCGACGCCGCCATGCTGGACACCCACTGGGCGGTGGACACCCGGTCGGTGATCCTCCTCGTGCAGGCGTACGCCCGGCTGCGGGCCGACCTGCCGCCCCGTACGCCCGGCGGGCGCGTGGTGATGATGACGTCCGGGCAGGACATCGCGGGCGGCATGCCGGGCGAGATCGCCTACAGCCTGCAGAAGGGAGCCCTCGCCTCCGCGACGCGCTCCCTGGCCACCACGCTCACCGACCTCGCCGTGACCGTGAACGCCGTCAATCCCGGCCCCGTGGACACGGACTACATGACCGGTGACGACTACGCGGCCATCGCCGCCATGTTTCCCGCGGGGCGGTGGGGCATGCCCGATGACCCGGCCCGGCTCATCGCGTGGCTCGCCACGGACGAGGCCGAGTGGATCACCGGGCAGGTGATCGACTCCGAAGGCGGGTGCCGCCGTTGAGACGGCCCCGTTCTCAGAGCGCCGACAACTCGTCCACCAAGTCGTCGAGCCCCAGCGACCCCTGCGACAGCGCGGCCATGTGCCACGCCTTCGCGTCGAACGCGTCACCAAGACGCCGCCGCGCGTTCTCGCGGCCGAGCAGCCAGGCCCGCTCGCCCAGTTTGTAGCCGATGGCCTGGCCGGGGATGGAGAGGTAGCGGGTCATCTCGCTCGCCACGTACTCCGTGGGACGGCTGCAGTGCGCGTCGTAGAACTCCTGCGCGAGGTCAGGGGTCCAGCGCTCGCCCGGGTGGAAGGGCGCGTCCGCCGGGATCTCCAGCTCCAGGTGCATGCCGATGTCGACGATGACGCGCAGCGCCCGCATCATCTGGGCGTCCAGATAACCGAGCCTGCGCTCGGCGTCCGTGAGGAAACCGAGCTCGTCCATGAGCCGCTCGGCGTACAGCGCCCACCCCTCAGCGTTGGCGCTGACGATGCCGATGGTCGCCTGGTAGCGAGAGAGGCTCTCCGCGACGTGCGCCCACTGTGCCAGCTGGAGGTGATGGCCGGGGACGCCCTCGTGGTACCAGGTGGAGACCAGGTCGTAGACGGGGAAGCGGGTCTCGCCCATCGTCGGCAGCCACGTCCGGCCGGGGCGCGAGAAGTCCTCCGACGGGGCCGTGTAGTACGGGGCGGCCGCGCCGCCCGGCGGGGCGATGCGGGACTCCACCTTCCGTACCCGCTCGGCGAGTTCGAAGTGCGTGCCGTCAAGCGCCTCGATCGCCTCGTCCATCAGCTCCTGGAGCCAGACCCGCACCTCCGCCACGCCCTCGATGTGCGTGCCGTGCTCGTCGAGGTGGGCGAGCGCCACCCACGGCGTGGCCGCGCCGGGCAGGATCTTCTCGGCCTCGGCGCGCATCTCGCCGAGCAGCCGGTGGAACTCGGACCAGCCGTACGCGTACGCCTCGTCGAGGTCCAGATCGGTGCCGTTGAAGTAGCGGGACCAGCGGGCGTAGCGCTCGCGGCCCACCGTGTCGGGAGCGCCCTCGATCGCGGGCGCGTACACGTCCCGCATCCAGTCGCGCAGCGCGACGACCGACGCGGTGGCGGTGCGCGCGGCGGCGTCCAGTTCGGCGCGCAGCGAGTCCGGCCCCTCGGATGCGAACTCCTCGAACCAGCCGCGGCCCTCGCTTCCGCCGGCCCACTCGCCGAGCTGCTCGATGAAGGTGGCCGTCGGGCGGGGCGCCGCGAACAGCTTGCGATCCAGGCCGAGTTCGAGCGAGGCGCGATATCCCTCGTACGCGGCAGGCACGGCCCGCAGCCGTTCGGCGATCGCGGCCCAGTCCTCGTCTGTCTCCATCGGCGTCACGGTGAAGATCTCGCGCACCGCGTGTGGGATCGTGTGCAGATTGCCGACCGCGCGCAGCCCCTCATCGGCCTCGTGCACGGCGAGTTCGGCGGTGAGCCGCTCCCGCAGCAGTCGCGCGCACCGGCGCTCGGCGTCACTGTCGGCGCCGGGCAGACGCTCCGCCTCGTCGAGCCGGGCGAGCGTCGTGCGAGCGAGCTCCGCGACGGCGTCCTGTCCCGCCGGTGAGGTGTCCGGGAGCCTGCTGTGGCTGGCCTTGACGCCGAGATACGTGCCGTTGATGGGATCGAGGGCGATGAGCTCGTCGACGTAGCCGTCGGCGAGCTGGCGAGGCAGAAGCGGGCTCCTGCTCGCGTCCGCGTTCGGGATCTTTGTGTCTGACATGCGGATCATCCTCGTATGCGGGACGCGCCCGCGTCATCACGATTGGCCGGAGGCTTGCCCTTGGTCATCGGCGTCGGGCCCCGGAGGCAGCAGCGGCCCGCACTCCCACTGCTGGAAGATCAACCGTGTCTCCACGCGGGCCACTTCGCGCCGCGCCGTGAACTCGTCGAGGACGAGCCGCTGCAGATCGGCCGTGTCGGCCACCGCCACATGCACCAGATAGTCGTCGGGCCCAGCGAGATGGAACACCGACCGGGACTCCGGCAGCGCCCTGATCCGCTCCACGAACGGCCCGACCAGCTCCCGGCGGTGCGGCCTGACCTGCACGGAGAGCAGCGCCTCCAGACCGCGGCCGAGCTTCGCGGGGTCGAGCCGCAGCTGGTGCCCGAGGATCACACCGGAGCGGCGCAGCCGGGAGATACGGTCCAGACAGGTCGACGGCGCGACCCCGACCTGGGCCGCGAGATCGCGGTAGGTGATCCGGGCATCGTTCTGCAGCAGCCGCAGTATGCGGAGATCCACCGGGTCAAGTACGACAGATTCAGCCACTCGCCGAACGTAGCACGGGGTTCAACTATCAGGCACCGGCCTTTGTTCAGGCTGTCGTGCATGGACACGAACACGGAATCCCGCACCGGATCCGGCCACCCGGCCCCCACGGCAGTGTCGCCCGCACCGCGCGCCCTCGCCACCGAGGCCGTACACGCCGGACGCGACGACCTCGCCGGACTCGGTCTGCACGCCGCGCCGATCGACCTGTCCACCACCTACCCGTCGTACGACACCCGCGGCGAGGCGGCGCGCATCGACGCCTTCGCCGCCGACGGCGCCCTGGACGAAGGACCGCCCGTCTACGCCCGCCTCGCGAACCCGACCGTGGCCCGCTTCGAGACAGCCCTGGCCCGTCTCGAGGGCACGGAGAGCGCGGTCGCGTTCGCGAGCGGCATGGCGGCGCTGACCGCGGTCCTTCTCGCACGGGGAGCGGCCGGACTGCGCCATGTCGTCGCGGTCCGCCCGCTGTACGGCTGTAGCGACCACCTGCTGACGGCGGGGCTCCTCGGCTCCGAGGTGACCTGGGTCGACCCCGCCGGGATCGCCGACGCCATCCGCCCCGACACGGGCCTGGTCCTCGTCGAGTCGCCCGCCAATCCGACCCTGGCCGAACTCGATCTGCGCGCGGTGGCGCACGCCTGCGGCACGGTGCCGCTCCTTGCCGACAACACGTTCGCGACGCCCGTCCTGCAGCGGCCTGCCGAGAGCGGGGCGCGGCTCGTGCTGCACAGCGCCACCAAGTATCTGGGCGGTCATGGCGACGTCCTCGGCGGAGTGGTCGCGTGCGACGAGGAGTTCGCACGGCAGCTGCGGCAGGTCAGGTTCGCCACCGGCGGGGTGCTGCATCCGCTGGCCGGATATCTGCTGCTGCGCGGCCTTTCCACCCTGCCGGTGCGGGTACGGGCCGCCTCCGCGAACGCGGCGGAACTGGCGCGGCGCCTGGCCGGTGACCCGCGCGTGCGCCGCGTGCACTATCCGCGGCTCGGCGGCGCCATGGTCGCCTTCGAGGTCCACGGCGACCCGCACGCGGTGACCGCCGGGGTGCGGTTGATCACCCCGGCGGTCAGCCTCGGCAGCGTCGACACGCTCATCCAGCATCCGGCGTCCATCAGCCACCGCGTCGTGGACCCGGCGGACCGGCGGTCGTCGGGCGTGAGCGACAGCCTGCTGCGTCTGTCGACCGGGCTCGAGGACGTCGAGGACCTGTGGCGGGACCTCGACCGCGCCCTCGGCCCTCAGCCGTCCGGCGCCGACGCGTACGCCGGTGTGCCCAGGGTCAGTGCTGCTCCGCCCGCCCCTGCGGCTGGTCGTACGGCAGTCGCGAGCTCACCGGCGTAGCTTCGAGGCGGGCGGTGATGACCAGCGTGCCCTCCTCGATCTGGTAGTCGAGGGGAAGCCCGAGGCCGCGCATCGCGGCGACCATGCCCGTGTTGGACGCCTGCGTCACCGCGTACACGCTCTCGCAGCCCGCCTCGACCGCCAGCGTCACCAGGCGGCCGAGCAGTTCGCTGCCGATGCCGCGGCGCTGCCAGTCGTCCTCGACGAGCAGCGCGATCTCGGTCTCGTCGCCGTCCCAGAGCAGATGGCCGATGCCGACGATGCGCCCGGACGCGGTCTGCACCGCCAGGGTGCGGCCGAACCGCGGGCTGAGCAGGTGGTTGAGATAGCGGTCGGCGTCCCGCACGGGGCCGTGGTAGCGCATGCTCAGGGTGCGCTGCGAGCAGCGCTCGTGCATGGCCTTGGCCGCCTCGACGTCGGCGGTGTCGGCCCGGCGCACGGCGATGGAGCTGCCCTCGGCGAGCGTCAGTACGTCCTTGCTGCGCGGGATGCGCGGGCCGAGCCGGGTGTCGAGCTCGACCAGAGCACGCGCGCGGGCGAACTCGGTGGGCGTGAACGGCAGATACGGCCGCTCCACGGTGATCACTTCGCCGTCCGGGACCTGCAGCCGCAGCACCGTACCTTCGCCTTCCAGCGCGCCCTCGACGGGTGGGCCGTCGGCGGGCTCGTCCGCCCGCGGCCCGGACGACGCGGCCTGCGACTTCGCGGGCAGCGACCGGATGGTGCAACGGCCGAGCAACTGCCGCAGCGCTAGCGGCAGTTCGGCGGCGTCCAGGGCGGTGCGGGTGGCCAGGCCGAGGATGCGCGTCGGCGCGTCCACCAGGTCGTGGGCGTCCGCCCGCTCGATCCAGGTGCCCGAGCCGCCCGCCTGCGAGACGCCCCGGGTGATGTCGGCCGCGGCCAGGTCGGCGGGGGCGCGCAGCAGGAACTCGTCGACGGTGCCTTCGGCCAGCGGGTGCGCCTGGAGGCTCAGGATGTCGACCTTGCCGTGGGCGAGCGCCGTGCACAGGGCGGCCAGTGAGCCCGGCTCGTCCCGCACCGTGGTGCGCATCCGCCACAGCGTCGTCGCCCCTGCGGACGACTCTGTGGCGATGGCCCCGGCCTGTTCCATCGACGTCATGGGCCCGCTCCGCTGCCCGTTCTGCCGCCCGGCGGTGTACGGCCGGGCGCCGGTATCGTCCGCTGTCGGGGGTGCGTGGTTGTGGCGGCGTGCCCACCACGTGTGGAACCCGACCGTGGCGAGGAGCACCACGGCCGAGATCACAAGGAGGGCGGGGCCGTCGGGGCCGTGCCCGACCAGGTTCGCCACCGCGTCCGCCACGGCCACGGCCGTGAAGAGGGCGGCGAGCTCCACCAGATCCCGCCGCCAGTGGTGGACGGGACGGCCGTGTTTGGTTCGCGTCACATCAGACATGTCAGCACTCATACAGCCACTGTGGAGGAAGGGTGTTGCGTGATCACGAACGTTTTGTGACTGACGAGTTAAGAGACCTTCTGCCCGTTTAGTTCATCTTTGCTCTTTCGTGGTGTCCGGGCGTGACCTCTCGGTGTCCGTTCGGGGGCTCGATCACTGCTGCCCCACCCGGCCCGGCCGCAGCACCTTGGTGAACAGCACCCCGCCGCCCTCCTGCCGAAGCCGTACGGTCAGCTCCCCGCTGTCGCCGTCGATGTCGACCTCGCCGAAGTACTGCGGGGTCTCGGCCGGCGAGGTGTTGGCGCGGTTCGGGGCCTTGATGAACTTCTGCTCGGCGCCGAACGTCCCGTCGAGCTTGAGGGCCTGGAATCCGCCCGCGGCCAGCGGCCCCGAGACGAACTCCCAGAACGGCGCGAAGTCCTTGAACGCCGCACGCGAGGGGTCGTAGTGCTGCGCCGACGTGTAGTGCACGTCGGCGGTCAGCCACACCGTTCCGGTGACCTTGTGGTGCTTGATGTGCCGCAGCAGTTCGGCGATCTGCAGCTCGCGGCCCAGCGGCGCCCCGGGGTCGCCCTGCGCGACAGCCTCGAAGTTCGCCGAGCCGTCGGGCACGACGAGGCCGAGCGGCATGTCGGACGCGATGACTTTCCAGGTGGCGCGCGAACGCGACAACTCCCGCTTCAGCCACTGCAGTTGCCGGGCGCCCAGGATGCCGGTGGTGTCGTCGGGCTGCCGGCCGGGCGAGTTGGCGTTGCGGTAGGAGCGCATGTCAAGGACGAACACGTCGAGGAGCGGTCCGTGCCGCAGCACGCGGTACACGCGCCCGTCCTCGTCGCCCGGCGGGAGCGTCGAGACGGGGTAGTACTCGCTGAACGCGCGCAGGGAGCGCCCGGCGAGGACGTCCACGTTCTTCTCGGTGTAGCGGGCGTCGGTCAGGATCTGGCCCGGGTACCAGTTGTTGCGCACCTCGTGGTCGTCCCACTGGACGATCGAGGGCACCTGCGCGTTGAAGCGCCGCAGATTCTCGTCGAGCAGGTTGTAGCGGAAGGCGCCACGGAACTCCGCGAGCGACTCGGCGACCTTCGACTTCTCCTCCGTGGTCACGTTCCGCCACACCCCGCCGTCGGGCAGGGTGACGCTCGGCAGGATCGGCCCGTCGGCGTAGATGTTGTCGCCGCTGCACAGGAAGAAGTCCGGGTCCCTGCGGCGCATCTCGTCGAAGACGCGCCATCCGCCGCGGTCCGGGTTGATGCCCCACCCCTGCCCCGCGATGTCGCCCGACCACAGGAAGCGCACCCCTTCCTTGCGCCCCTTGGGTGTCGTACGGAACGTGCCGGTGACCGGCTCGCCGGTGCGTCTGGGGTCGTCGGGGTCGGCCAGGACCACGCGGTAGTGGATCTGCTCGCCCGCGGGCAGCCCGCGCAGCCGTGTCGTCCCCGTGAAGTCGGTGTCCGGGCCGAGCACAGGACCCTTCCAGCGGGTGGGGTTGCGGAACGACTCCGTGGCGGACGTCTCCACGATCATGCGGGCCGGGCGGTCGGAACGTACCCACACCAGGCCCGCGTGCGCCGTCACGTCACCTGCCTGCACACCCCACTCGGCCCGCGGACGTCCCGACCGGGCGAACGCGGGAGCGGCACCGGCGATGGACGGCACGGCCAGCGCCGCCGGCACGGCGAGCGAGCCGCGCAGCACACTGCGGCGGCGAGGGGACGGGCTCGGCTGAGGGTGTGACATGAATGCGCCTCCAGTGACAGGTCCGACCAGTGTGCAGGGCCACAACTAGTGGTGCGCGGCGGCGCACACACAAACCCCAAGTGAACAACTGCCCATGGGTGCAAGGGAACCAGTGTGCGAACGCCATGTTGCCCACACCGTCAGCCGTGTCCCCCCGAATCCCCTACATCCCTGGTCGCAGGTCCCGAGTCGCAGGGCCCCCGCCGAGCGCCCGAGGCCGGACGGCTGATGCCGGAAGATCACCCGTTGCCTAGGCTCGGCGGCACAGGCGCGCGGTCGGGCGCGCCGCGTCCTGAGGGGGAGTCCTGTGCCGGTCAACGGTCAGAGCCACATTCGTATCGCCCGTCCGTCCCGCGATCTCGCGGCGGCGGAGCGCTTCTGGGTGACGGGCCTCGGCCTGGACGTCGTGTGGCGGTCGCAGGGCGGCGCCGCTCCCGGTGAGCACGACCTGCTCATGGCCGGATGGCCGGACGCCTCCTGGCATCTCGAACTCGTGCACGAGGCGAACGGGGCGGAAGAGGCGGACGAGCCGGTCGAGCCCCGTCCCACGGAGGAAGACCTGCTCGTCATCTACCTCGACGAGCCTGTCCCCGACGAGCTGGTGACCCGCCTGGAGGCGCACGGCGGGACACGTGTCCAGTCGCCCAACCCGTACTGGAACGAGTGGGGCGTCACCGTCGAGGACCCGGACGGCTACCGCCTGGTGCTCTGCACGCGCGCGTGGTCCAACTCCTGAGCCGGATCCCGGGCCGCCTCGGCGAGCAGCCGCACTCCCTCGGCGATCTGGGCGGGCGTGAGGTGGGCGTAGCCGAGCACAAGGCGGACCCCGGAGCCGGCCGCCGAGCCGTAGTCGCTCAGCGGCCTGACCGCGACCCCGGCCGCTGAGGCGCACCGCAGGAAGGCCTCCTGCGGTCCCAGGTGCTCGGGCAGCCGGGCGATGACGTGCAGCCCGGCGGCGATGCCGGTCACCTCCGTACCGGGAAAGTGCTCGTCGAGCGCCGCGACGAGCGCGTCGCGGCGCTCCCGGTAGGCGCGCTGACAGCGGCGCAGCTGGCGGTCGTAGTCACCGCGTTCGACGAAGCGCGCGAGCAACGCCTGGTCGAGCACCGGATTGCCCAGGTCCATCATGCGCTTGCGGGCGACGACCTCATCGGTCATCGACTCCGGCACGAGCAGCCAGCCCAGGCGAAGGCCCGGAGCGAGCGACTTGCTGACCGAGCCCGTGTACGCGACGTGCTCGGGGTCGAGACCTTGCAGCGCGCCCACCGGGGCGCGGTCGTAGCGGAAGTCCCCGTCGTAGTCGTCCTCGATGATCAGACCGTCCACGGCCCGCGCCCAGTCGAGGAGTTCGGTGCGCCGCCGTGCCGAGCAGCCGATGCCCAGGGGAAACTGATGGGCGGGCGTGGTGACGACCGCGCGCAGCCCCTGCTCCCTCAGTGCGCCGGTGGCGACGCCCTCGCCGTCGAGGGGCACCGGCACCGTGGCGACGTCAGCCGATGCGAACAGCTCGCTGTGCTGAGGGCTTCCGGGGTCCTCGACGCCGACGGTGCGCACCCCGCGCGCGTGGAGCACGAAACCGACAAGGGCCATGGCCTGCGCCACCCCGGAGCAGACGACGATCCCCTCCGGGTCCGCGACCACGCCCCGGCGGCGTACGAGCAGTTCGGCGAGGGCCGTACGCAGTCGGGGCAGGCCCCGCGGGTCCGGGTAGCCGAGTACGTGGTGGGGCAGTTCGGCCAGGACACCGCGGTGAGCGGCCGCCCACGCGGCGCGCGGGAACAGGGACAGGTCGGGGGTGCCCGCGATGAAGTCGACGCGCGCGTGGTCGGGACGCGGGGCCAGATCGCGTGCGCCTCGTGCGGACTGCCGCGCCGCGCCGCCCACCCAGGTCCCCGCGCCGTGGTCGCTGCGCAGATAGCCCTCGGCCGTCAACTGCTCGTACGTCTCGGTGACAAGCCCCCGGGAGACGCCCAGATCGGCGGCGAGCTCACGGCTGGACGGCAGCCGTGTCCCCGGAGTCAGCCGCCCGGACCTGACCGCCTCGCGCAGCGCCGACTGGAGGCTGCGGCCACGGCTGCGGGCGGGGGCGGACGCGGCGGGGAGCAGCAGCTCCCAGGCGGCGGTGCCGGGCGCCTCACCCGATCCTGATGTCACAGGGATGCGCCTCCTGAGCGTGACGGCGGACGACTGCTGATGACCGGGGCCCGCGAAGTGGTCCCCGAACAGGCCCCGGAAGTGGACCTTAAACCGGTCCGCGTCCGTTCCTAACGTCAGGGACATGAACGCGAACCTCACACGCGGGTCCCTGCTCGCGGCCCTCGCCTGCCTCCTCGTCGGCGGCTCCTTCACCGCCAACAGCCTTCTCGGCGACTACCCGTACGCGGGCGGCCAGTTCCTGCGCTACGGCCTGGCCTGCCTGCTGCTCCTGCCGCTGCTCGGGCGGGGCGGCACGGCGCCGCTCGGCCGCCTGACGCGGCGCCAGTGGGGGCGGCTCGCGGTCCTTGCCGCCGTCGGCATGGTCGGCTTCAACCTGGCGATCCTGGCCGCCGAACGCACGGCGGAACCTGCCGTACCGGGTGTCTTCGTAGGGTGCGCCCCGGTCATCGTCGCGGTCATCGTGCCGCTACTGGAGGGACGGCAGCCCCAACGAGCCGTCATGTACGGGGCCTTGATCGTGGCCGCCGGGGCCTTCACGGTCCAGGGGTGGGGCCGTACGGACACGCTCGGCATTCTCTTCTCCGTGTGCGCGCTGGCGGACGAGGTCGGTTTCGCCGTCCTTGCCGTACCCGTGCTGCGGCCGCTCGGTCCGAAGCTGCTCTCCGCCACGGTGTGCGGGATCGCCGCCGCCGAGTCCGCCGTCATCGGTGTCGTGACCGACGGCGGGGACTGGCTGCGGGTGCCCGACACCACCGAGGCGGCGGCCCTGCTGTGGCAGGCGGCGATCGTCACCGTCATCGGCTTCGTCTGCTGGTACTCGGGCATCCAGCGCATCGGCGCCGAGCGGGCCACCCTCTTCTCCGGACTCATTCCCGTCGCCGCGGCCTTCACCGCACCCCTGGTCGGCACCGGCACCTATGGCGTCCCGCAGGCCGTGGGGAGCGCCCTCGTCGGCGCCGGTGTGGCCCTCGGCTCCGGGGTGCTACGCGGTCGCCGCGCGGCGGCACGTGTCGAGGACGACGCGCGCGACGAGCGCGGGATCGTCGTTCATCGGGACGTGTCCGCAGCCGGGAAGGCGCACCAGGCGGGCCTCGGGGACGGCGTGCTTGGCGCGGACGCCCTGGCGGCGCAGCAGGATCCGGTCGCGCGCACCCCACGCGACGGTGACCGAAAGGCCCGGCACGTCGTCGCTGAAGAGCACGTCGCGCCCGGCGGCGAGGGTCTGCTCGAAGCCCGTGGCGTCGCGCAGCGCGAGCGTCTCGGCGACGACGGCCTCGGGTGAACGGCGCCCGGGGCGGGCGTAGATGGTGCTGGTGAGCGCCGCGCGCCCGGCGGCCGTCCGCGAGAGCCGCTGGATCATCGGCAACGGAAGGAGCCGCGCCCCGTGCCGCATCGCGAGCAGGGTGTTGAAGGCGTACCGCCGCTCCCCGGGCGTCCAGAAGCCGGCGGGGGAGAGCGCGGTGACCGAGCGCACGAGCTTCTCCCGGCCGAGCTCCAGGGCGAGCAGGCCGCCCAGCGAATTGCCCGCCACGTGCGGCCGCTCGATCTCCAGCGCCTCGCACAGCGCGCCGAGCACGGACACCACCGTCGATATGTCGTACGGAAGCCCGTCGGGGAGCGCGGGGGATTCCCCGAAGCCCGGCAGGTCCACCGCTATGACGTCGCACTCGGCGGCCAGAATGCCGAACACCGGGTCCCACGCCTGGCGGTGGTGGCCGATGCCGTGCAGCAGGAGCAGCGGCTCGCCCTCGCCCGCGCGTTCGTACGCGACGGACAGCGTCCGCGGGCCGCCGGGAGTTTCGACGCTGAAGGACACCTCTGCGGCCATTGCTGCTCCAGTCCCCGCCGCCTTGCGACGGTCCTCAGACACCTTAGACACCTTGTCAGCAACAATTACCGCTCAGTAGCCCGCAGTTCAAGAGGGGTGGCCCCGCAAGGTGAACGGCAGCCGGGCCGGTGTGGGGCGCGACGCACCCGTTTCGCCTGGACAGCCGGTGATCCGTCGGCTGGGATGGAGAAGTGACGACCGACACCGTGACCGACGTCTTCGAAGAGCACCGGCCCGTCCTGATGGGCGTGGCCTACCGCATGCTCGGCCGGGTGGCCGACGCGGAGGACGTGGTGCAGGACGCCTGGCTGCGCTGGTCGGCGGCCGACCAGGGGCAAGTGCGCGAACCGCGTGCCTACTTGGTGCGCGTCACCACACGGCTCGCCATCGACCGGCTGCGCCATGTGCAGTCCCGACGTGAGTCCTACGTAGGCCCATGGCTCCCCGAACCGCTGGTCACCGACTACGGCCCGATCGTCCCCGACACCGCCGAGCGGGCCGTGCTCGCCGACTCCGTGTCCTTCGCCGTCCTGGTCGTCCTGGAGTCCCTTTCGCCTCTGGAGCGCGCGGTGTTCGTGCTGCGGGAGGCCTTCGGGTTCCCGTTCTCGGAGATCGCCCTCACGCTGGACCGCGGGGAGCCCGCCGTGCGGCAGCTCGCGGCGCGGGCCCGCAAGCACGTCGATGAGGGCAGGCCGCGCTACGAAGTGGATCCGGGCGAGCGCCGGGATCTGACCGAGCGGTTCCTCGCGGCGGCGACCAGCGGCGATCTGGACGGCCTGATGTCCCTGCTCGCCCCGGACGTACGCCTGGTCGGCGACAGTGGCGGCAAGACCAAGGGGCCGCTGCGCGTCATCGAGACGGCCGACAAGGTGGGCCGCTTCCTCGACGGCGTGGCCCGCGCGGGCCTGCGGGAGGGGGCGGAGCTGGAGTTCCGGTTCCTGGAGCTCAACGGCGCGAGCTCCGTACTGCTCCTGATCGACGGCAAACCGGACTCCGTCTTCCAACTGGACGTCGTGGACGGGAAGATCGCGAGCGTCTACATCATCCGCAACCCGGACAAGCTGGTCGGGTTCGCCTCCTAGACAGCAGATGGCAGACCCCCGTCCACATGGACGGGGGTTTTGTCTTGTTCGCTACGCGTGGGTGACCCGGCGCCAACATCGCGTGAATGCTCTGTGGCATCGTCCCTGTGCGGGCTGTAACGGATCGAGGATTGGTCTTGACCAAGGGTGGGTGCCGCTCTATCGTCGCAGAGATAGTGCAGGAACCTTTAATAAACAAGGGCACTAAAAAGCCGCCGGCACATGGCGATTGCGGAGGACAGGGTGGGGACCACGCAGCTGGAAACGGCGCCGGAGCCGAAGTACTGGCACCTCAAGACCGTGCTCAGCGAGGCACTCGACTCAGAGTTCGCCGTCGGAGAGATCCTGCCCAACGAGCGTGATCTCGCGGCCCGGTTCGGCGTGGCCCGCGCCACGCTCCGTCAGGCACTCGAGCAGCTGGAGCTGGAAGGCAGGCTGCAGCGCCGCCGCGGGGTCGGCACGACCGTCGCCCCGCCGCGGATGGGTGTGGCCGTCGGATCCGCACAAGGCACCTGGCCGGGCGAGGTCGGCGACGCCTGGCAGCCCGCTGACTGCGCACCGGCGGCCGCGCCCGCCGAGGTGGCCCGCATGCTGGCGACCGACCCCGACGAGCAGGTGCACGTGGTGCGTCGTACGCGCGTCTCGCACGGCCAGCCCGTGGCCGCCGAGCTGCTGTACGTATCGACGTCGTCCGTCCCCGAGCTCTCCGCCATCGACGCCCCGTCCGGACCGGCACGCGCGCGTGCCGAGCAGCGCGAGCTGCACCGGCTCGGCCTCGAAGGACAGGACCGCGCCGTCGAGCTCGGCTCGGCCCGCGCGGACGACGCCAAGGCGCTCGACCGGCTGCCCGGAGCCCCGGTCCTCGTCGTGACGACGCGCTTCCTCGCCGAGGGACGCACCGCGGCGGTATCGGTGGCGACGTACCGCGCCGACACCTGCCGCCTCACGTTCGGCGACGCCGGCGGCGTCGAGATCCACCACGGCCCGGAGCGCCAGGCCTCCTGACAGCGTTCTCGCGCCGACGCGGGGCCGACCCCGCGTCGGCTCAGCGCCGCGCCGTGACCGTCCCCTCGACCGCGAACAGCTGCTCCTCGACATGGTCGAGGGCGAGCCGCAGCGCGCCCGTCGCCACGGCGGCCTCGCCGAGCACCGAGAGGGCCACCCGGGGCGGCCGCAGGCAGTAGCGGGCCAACTCGCGCCGCAGCGGCTCCAGTACACCGTCCAGACCGGCCGCCCAGCCGCCCACGACGACCAGTTCGGGGTCCAGGGCGAGCACCAGAGCCGCCACGTCGTGCACCAGGCGCTGGATGAACCGCTCGACGGCCTGCCGCGCCCGCTCGTCGCCCTCGCGCGCGTGGGCGAACACTTCCGCCACCGCCTGCTCGTCGAGCGGGTGCAGCGGCTCGTCCGTGGTCGACAGGAGCGTCTCCGGGGTCACGTCACGGCCCAGCAGGTGCAGGGCGCCGATCTCCCCGGCGGCTCCGCCGTAGCCGCGGTGCAGCCGCCCGCCGATCAGCGCGCCCGCTCCCGGGCTGAGCCCGGCGAGCACGAACACCACGTCGTCGCACTCGGTCGCCGCGCCCTTCCAGTGCTCGGCCACGGCAGCCGCGTTCGCGTCATTCTCCACCAGGACCGGGCACTTGAAGGACCTGCGCAGGCGTTCGCCCAGCTGGAGCCCCGTCCACTCGGGCAGCGCGGTGCCGAGCCGGACCGTGCCGTCCGCCTCCACGATGCCGGGGCTGCCGACGCCCACCGCGCGCAGTGAACTGCGGGCGATCCCGCCACGGCGCAGCAGATCGGCGACCGCCGTGCGCAGCCGCTCGATGCGTTCGTCCGCCGGGGCCGTCTCGTCCACGTCCCTGGCCGCCGTGCCGAGCACCCGGCCGTCCAGGTCCGACAGGACGGCGGCCACCCGGTGCGGACCGATCTCCAGGCCGAGCAGATGCCCCGCCTCGGCCCGGAAGCGGAATCTCCGGGCGGGCCGTCCCTGGCGTCTGGCCGCGCCTTCCTCGGCGGCGGTCTCCACCACGAGCCCGGCCTCGATCAGCCCCTCGACCACGCCCTCGACGGTCGGCCGGGAGAGCCCGGTCACCCGGGTGACCTCGGTGAGTGTCGCGAAGTCCGCCCCACGCAGAGCGTGCAGCACCACCGCGGAGTTGATCCGCCGCAGCAGAGAGGGATCCCCGCCGGTCAGCCGCCCCAACGTCCGTCCTCCCAGCTCGTGCGCATGATGGGCGGATCGTACTCGCCGGGGCCGACCGCTGCGAGTGCCGGGCCCACCTGTGACGGAGAGTGCCGGTCGGTCGTGCTCACCCCGGAGCGACGAAACCGGATTCGTACGCGGCGATGACCGCCTGCGTCCGGTCGCGGGCCCCCAGCTTCGCGAGCACGGAACTCACATGCGATTTGACCGTCTCGGCCCCGACGATCAGCTCCGTCGCGATCTCCGCGTTCGACAGGCCGCGCGTCATGAGCCGCAGCACGTCCGCCTCGCGCTCGGTGAGCGCGGCCCGGTCCAGGGCGGCCCTGGCCTCCTCGTTTCCGGGCCGCCGCCCGTACTCGCCCGCCAGCTGCCGCACCGCCGCCGGGAACAGCAACGACTCGCCATCGGCGACAAGACGGACGGCGTTCACGATCTCCGCGGGACGCGCGCGCTTGAGCAGGAAACCGTCCGCGCCCGCGCGCAGCGCCTCGTACACGTACTCGTCGTTCTCGAAGGTCGTCACGACGAGGATCTTCGGCGGGTCCTGCACGGTGCGCAGGACCGCGCGCGTGGCCTCGATGCCGTCGAGGAGCGGCATGCGGACGTCCATGGCGACCACGTCGGGCCGCAGTTGGCGCACGAGCGGAATCACCGCGGCGCCGTCGGCCGCCTCACCGACCACCTCGATGTCGGGCTGCGCCTCCAGAACGGCACGCAGTCCGGCGCGTACGAGAGGTTCGTCGTCGACCAGGAGGACTGTGACCGGCATCCAGTCAGCGTAGGTCACCCGAGGGGCAGCTCGACGTGCACCTGCCATTCGCCCTCACGCGGGCCCGTGGTGGCCCGGCCGCCGAGCAGCGTGGCCCGCTCCCGGATGCCGCGAAGGCCGCTGCCGCCACGGCCGGTGACCTCTCCGCCCTGGGGCAGCGCGTTGCGTACGTCGATCTCCAGGGCCGCGTCGCCGACCGCGAGCCGCACCCGCACCGGAACCGGCCCGGAGTGCCGCAGCACGTTCGTGAGGGCCTCCTGGAGCATGCGGTAGGCCTCGCGGGAGACCGGGCCCGGCAGCCGCTCCAAGGGGCCCGTCACCTCGGTGTCGACCTTGGCCCCCGAAGCGCGCGCGGAGTCGAGGAGCTGGCCGGCGTCGGCGAGCGTGGGCCGCCCGCTCGCGGGCCGCTCGTCCTCGCGCAGCACCCGCAGTACACGCTCCAGGTCTTCGAGGGCCGCCCTGCCGGTCTCCTCGATGGCGTCCAGTGCGCGGTCGGTGAACTCCGGGTCGGCGGCGGCCCGCGCGGCGCCCGCCTGGACGACCGCCACGGTCAGCGCGTGCCCGATGGAATCGTGCAGTTCGCGCGCGATGCGGTTGCGTTCGAGGAGCTGCTCGGTGCGCTCCTCCAGGGCGGCGAGGCGCTCCTTGGGCGAGGGGCCGAGCAGCTGCCGGGCGGCGCCTGTCATCAGCCGGCCGGAGACCACCATCACCGCCAGGAGCACCGCGACCGGGATCGGCACGAGCAGCGCGTTCAGCGGGTTCTGGTCCGGCAGCGGAATCAGCAGACCGGACGCTTCGCCGGGCTCGGACGTCGTGCCGATCAGGGCCAGTGCGGTCCCGAGGAGCTGCACGGTGACGAAGACCGCCGCGCAGCCGGCCTCCAGGCGCAGCACGGCCCACAGCGCGGTCCTGCCCCGGTCGCGCCATGACGCGGAGGGGGCGACGGAGATGCCGGGATGCTCGTCACCTCCCGGCACGCGCGCGTGCTGCCCCGGGAACAGCATCAGCCGCGCCTGGAGGCCCTCCGCACTGCGCAGGGACGCAAGCAGCAGAGCGGCCCCCACCACCAGGGGGATCGGCTGGAGCGCGATCTGCGCCCACTGTCCGAACGAGGGACTGCTGAGCCCCGGCGTGATGAACGCGCCCATGAAGGCGATGGCCGAGCCGATGAGCAGGTGCAGCCAGCGCGTGTAGGTGACCGCCCGCGTGAGCGGCCTGAGGAAGCGGGGCATCACGTCATCGTGCCAGCAGGGACGGGCCGCACGGCTCCCCCATGAGGGGGAGACGGACTCCCCGGGCGGGGGAAGCCCCACCGCACTCCCGGCCGCGAGTCTGAGGCCATGACCAGCATCGACGTCCAAGACCTCACCAAGGAGTACGGCACCACCCGCGCGGTGGACGGACTGACGTTCACCGTCCGCCCGGGGAAGGTCACCGGGTTCCTCGGCCCCAACGGCGCGGGCAAGTCCACCACCATGCGGCTCGTACTCGGCCTCGACCGGCCCACTTCGGGCACCGCCACCGTGGGCGGCCGCTCCTACGCGGCCATCGACGAACCCCTGCGCCACGTGGGAGCCCTGCTCGACGCCCAGGCCGCGCACGGATCGCGTACCGCCCACAGCCACCTCCTCGCCCTCGCCGTCAGCAACCGCATCCCCGCGCGCCGCGTGACGGAGGTCCTCGAAGAGGCCGGGCTCGCCGGCGTGGCAGGGCGCCGGATCAAGACGTTCTCGCTCGGCATGCGCCAGCGCCTCGGCATCGCGGCGGCGCTGCTCGGAGACCCGAGCGTCGTCATGCTGGACGAGCCTTCCAACGGCCTCGACCCCGAAGGCATCATCTGGATCCGCGAGCTGATGCGGCGCCTCGCACGTGAGGGCAGGACGGTCCTCGTGTCCAGCCACCTCATGAACGAGACGGCCACGTTCGCCGACCACCTGGTGGTCCTCGGCCGGGGCAAGCTGCTCGCGGACACCTCGATGCCGGACTTCATCGCGGCGCACAGCAGCCCGCGGGTGCGGCTGCGCACCCCTTCGGTCGACCGGCTGCGGGGCCTCCTGACGGACAAGGGGTACGCGATGGCGGCGGGGGACGACGGCCGCTGGACGGTGGACGGCGCGAAGGCCGACGAGATCGGGTCCATCGCCGCAGGTCACGGCATTCCCCTCGTCGAACTCTCCGACGAGCAGGCCTCCTTGGAGCAGGCCTACCTCGCCCTCACGGCCGACGACACCGAGTTCGCCGCTGCCACCCCGACGCCCCGCCAGGAGGCCTGACCATGTCGACACCTGCCGTGCTCCGCTCGGAGTGGATCAAGATCAAGTCGGTGCGCGCCAGCCTCGGTTCGCTGATCGCCGTCTTCGTGGCCACCGTCACCATCACCGTGCTCGCGTTCGCCGCGGTCGGCACGGCGGAGGCGGACAACGCCGACTTCGAACCGCTCTTCGGCGCCTTCTACGCACTCAACTTCGGCCAGATCGCCGCCATCAGCTTCGGTACGACGGCGATGTCCAGTGAGTACCTGAACGGCGCGCTGCGGATCTCGCTCTCCGCGGTGCCGCGCAGAGGGCTCTTCTACGGGGCCAAGGTCGCCGTGGTGGGCGCGCTGGCCCTCGGCGTCGGCATCCTCACCAGCTTCGCGGGCTTCCTGTCAGGTCAGGCCTTCATGGGGGACCACGCCATCGGCCTCGGCCATGACGGCGTCCTGCGTGCGTGCGTCGGCGGGGGCATCTATCTCGCGCTCATGGCGCTGCTCGCCGCGGGCCTGACCATGCTCCTGCGCAGCGGGATCGCCGTCCTGAGCATCCTCATCCCGTTCACGCTCATCGTGTCCTTCGTGGTCGGGGACGTCGCGAGCGGCGTCGCGGACTTCCTGCCGGACCAGGCGGGACAGCAGGTGCTCCACGAGAACCCGTCGGGAACTCTCGGCCCCTGGACGGGACTTGCCGTCACGGCGGCGTGGGCGGCTGCCGCGCTGCTCGCGGGCTGGTGGGCGGTGCGGCGGCGCGACGCGTGAGGCGTCGTGGGGGCGCGGTGAGGCCTCGTGGGGGGGGCGTGGGGCAGGTGTCCGGATGGTGACGCCGGGGGCCTGACGGCGGGCCAGTTGTCAGTGGCGGCGGCTTTACTGGGTGTCATGAGTACCGCAGAGCATCTCGCCGCGATCGACGCGCTGCGCTCACGGGATTTCCCCGTGGAGCGCGGCAGGTCGCCGTCCGGCGTCGGCGGTCCCGGGTATCACATCGCCGAGTTACTGACGAGTGGCGACTTCTGGGAGGACGACGGCACGGAGTGGGAGGCGACATCGGATCAGTACGACGCCGAGCGCGACGGCCTGACGGTCCTCCTCGCCGAGCGCTGGGGAGCGCCCCAGATGTTCAGCCTGGCGAGCGTCTTCGAGCGTGCGCAGGGCGACGGTTTCGCTGACGCTGATGGAAACGGTGATGACGGCGCGGGCGAGGACGTGGACGCGGGCGAGGACATACCGGAGCCGTGGGACTCGCTGAGCTGCTCGGTGCCGGACCTCCATCTGTGGCGGGTGGACGGGCGGTGGATCGCTCTCGGCGTCTCCCAGTGGGACAAGGAGTCGCCGTTCCAGCTGCTCGCCGTGGTCACGGAGATCGATCCTCCGTAGCGGGAGCGTCGATGGCGTGGATGCGGAGGGCGCGGCCGCAGGTGGGGTCGAAGGTGCCTCGCTCCACGCGCATGCCGAGCTTGTGCATGATCCGCTCCGAGGCCTCGTTGCCCACCTGGGCGATGCTGACGATCCGCTCCAGACCGCGGTCGGTGAGGCCGAAGTCGAGGGCTGCCCGTGCCGCCTCGGTGGCGATGCCCTGCCCCCAGAAGGAGCGCCCGAGCCGCCAGCCGATCTCCACGGCGGGCAGCACCTCGGGGAGGTAGTGCGGCACGGAGAGCCCGGTGAACCCGGCCAGTTCACCCGTGGCGCGGATCTCCACCGCGAAGAGTCCGAAGCCCTCGGTCTCCCACCCGTGCTCCCACCTCGCGATGGTGGACCGGGTCTGCTCCTCCCCTTCGTGGACGGAGCCGTCGCGGATCCAGCGCATTACCTCGGGGTCGGAGTTGATGGCGGTCATGGGGGCGACGTCAGCCTCGCGCCAGCGGCGCAGTACGAGGCGGGGTGTCTGGAGCAGGGTCATCGCGGGGCCGCCTCGGGCGCGAGGCCGAGCTCGTCGCCGTCGCGCCGGGCGAAGTGGCGGGCCACCTCCGCGTCGGTGACCTGCGTGAGCTCGGCGGGGGACCAGCGCGGATTGCGGTCCTTGTCGACGACCTGGGCGCGGATGCCCTCGACCATGTCCGGCGCGGTGATCGCGGTTGCCGACACGCGGTACTCCTGGTCGAGCACCTGCTCGAGCGAGGTGAGGGCGCGGGCCCGTCGCAGGGCGGCGAGGGTGACCTTCAGGGAGGTCGGCGACTTGCCGAGGATGGTCTCGGCCGTCTCCTTCGCAGCCCGGTCGCCGGAGTTGTAGAGCCGGTCGACGATCTCCTCCACGGAGTCGGCGGAGTAGCAGGCGTCGATCCACTCGCGATGGTCGGCGAGTTCACCCTCGGGCGCGGTGGTGGCGTACTCCGCGACCGCCTCGCCCACCTCGGCGTCGGCCAGCGCGGCGATGAACTCCGCCAGCCGCTCCGAGGGCACGAAATGGTCGGCGAGACCGCACAGCAGCGCGTCGCCCGCGCCCACCGCCGAGCCGGTCAGCGCGAGGTGGGTGCCCAGTTCGCCGGGCGTGCGCGTCAGCAGATACGTACCGCCGACGTCCGGCACGAAGCCGATCCCGGTCTCCGGCATGGCGATCCTGGAGCGCTCGGTGACGATCCGCACGCTGCCGTGCGCCGAGACGCCGACCCCGCCGCCCATCACGATGCCGTCCATGACGGCGACGTAGGGCTTCGGGAAGCGGGCGATGCGGGCGTTGAGGCGGTACTCGGCACGCCAGAAGGCCACGGACGCGGCGCCGCCGCCGGCCTTGATGTCGTCGTGGATGGACCGGATGTCGCCCCCGGCGCAGAGCCCGCGGGCACCTTCACCGGTGAGGAGGACGGCGCTGATCTCGTCCGCCCGCTCCCACGCGGAAAGGGCCTCGTCCATCAGGCGGACCATGGTGTGGTTCAGGGCGTTGATCGCTCGGGGACGGTTGAGCGTGATGTGTCCCGTGCGGCCCTGGACGTGCCGGAGGACAGGGGCTTCGTCGTTGGCTGCTGTGGTCATGGGGCAAATCTAGACCGGCGCTTCGCGGCGGATGTTTCCCGCCCACCCGCCTGAGCACCCCGCAGTAACACCCTCCACGTAGGGGCCGGCTCAGCGCCCCGGATCCTGAAACGCCTCCAGAATCCGCTCAGCCGCCATCGTGGCCGTCAACGTGCCCTCCCGTACCCGCTGTTCGAGGCCAGGGGCCAGATCCCGCACAGCCTCGTGCCCCCGCAGCCGGTCCAACAGCTCGTCCCGCACCATCGTCCACGTCCAGTCGACCTGCTGGTCACGTCGCTTGGCGGCGAGGCGGCCCGTGGAGTCCAGGAGCGTGCGGTGCTGTTCCAGGCGGTCCCAGACCTCGTCGAGGCCGCTGGATTCCCGGGCACTGCAGCTCAGCACCGGGGGAGTCCAGGCCGCGTCCGCCGGGTGCATGAGCCGCAGGGCGCCGGCCAGTTCACGCGCCGCCGAGCGCGCGTCGCGTTCGTGCGGGCCGTCCGCCTTGTTGATGGCGAGGACGTCCGCCAGTTCGAGTACGCCCTTCTTGATGCCCTGCAGCTGGTCGCCGGTGCGGGCCAGGCTGAGCAGCAGGAACGAGTCGACCATGTTCGCGACCGCCGTCTCCGACTGGCCCACGCCCACCGTCTCCACGAGCACCACGTCGTAGCCCGCGGCCTCCATCACCACGATCGACTCGCGCGTCGCCTTCGCGACACCGCCGAGCGTCCCGGCGGTAGGGGAAGGGCGCACGAACGCCGCCGGGTCCACCGCGAGGCGCTCCATCCTCGTCTTGTCGCCGAGGATCGAGCCGCCCGTCCGGGTGGACGACGGGTCGACGGCGAGGACCGCGACCCGGTGCCCGAGCCCGGTCAGCATCGTCCCGAGCGCGTCGATGAACGTGGACTTGCCCACGCCGGGCACCCCACTGATGCCGATCCGCCGCGCCCGCCCGCTGTGCGGGAGCAGCTGGGTCAGCAACTCCTGGGCCAGTGCCCGGTGTTGGGGCCTGGTCGACTCGACGAGCGTGATGGCGCGCGCGATCTGCGCCCGCTTCCCGTCGAGTACGCCCTTGACGTACGCGTCGATGTCGATCCGCGGCGCCGCCATGCTCACAGCTCGTGGCCGAGGTCGGCCGCCAGCCGCTTCACCAGGTCGAACGCGGCGTCCGGGATCACCGTGCCGGGCGGGAAGACGGCCGCGGCGCCCATCTCGAGGAGGGTCGGCACGTCCTGCGGCGGGATCACGCCGCCCACGACGATCATGATGTCCTCGCGGCCCTCGGCGGCGAGCTCCGCACGCAGCGCAGGTACGAGGGTGAGGTGCCCGGCGGCCAGCGAGGAGACGCCGACGATGTGCACGTCCGCCTCGACCGCCTGGCGCGCGACCTCCGCGGGGGTCTGGAAGAGCGGGCCGACGTCCACGTCGAAGCCGAGGTCGGCGAAGGCGGTGGCGATGACCTTCTGGCCGCGGTCGTGGCCGTCCTGGCCCATCTTGGCGACCAGGATGCGCGGACGGCGCCCCTCGGCCTCCTCGAAGGAGTCGACGAGCGTGCGGGTGCGCGCCACGGACGGGGACGAGCCTGCTTCGGTGCGGTACACACCGGAGATCGTACGGATCTGTCCCGCGTGCCGCCCGTACGAGGTCTCCAGTGCGTCCGAGATCTCGCCGACCGTCGCCTTCGCGCGGGCCGCGTCGACCGCGAGCGCGAGGAGATTGCCCTCGAGGCCCGGGCCGGGGTCCCGCTCGGCCGCAGCCGTCAGCGCCCGCAGCGCGTCCTGGCAGGCCGACTCGTCGCGCTCCTCGCGAAGGCGCTTCAGCTTGGCGATCTGCTGGTTGCGTACGGACGAGTTGTCGACCGCGCGGACATCGATCTGTTCGTCGGTCTCCACGCGGTACTTGTTGACGCCGATCACGGGCTGACGCCCCGAGTCGATCCGCGCCTGCGTACGGGCCGCGGCCTCCTCGACACGCAGCTTCGGGATGCCCGCGTCGATGGCCTGCGCCATGCCGCCCGCCGCCTCGACCTCCTCGATGTGCTGCCAGGCGCGGCGCGCCAGGTCGTGCGTCAGCTTCTCGACGTACGCGCTGCCGCCCCACGGGTCGATCGTCCGCGTCGTGCCCGACTCCTGCTGGATGAGCAGCTGGGTGTTGCGGGCGATGCGCGCGGAGAAGTCGGTCGGCAGGGCGAGCGCCTCGTCGAGGGCGTTCGTGTGCAGCGACTGGGTGTGGCCCTGCGTGGCCGCCATCGCCTCGACGCACGTACGCGTGACGTTGTTGAACACGTCCTGCGCGGTCAGCGACCAGCCCGACGTCTGCGAATGGGTGCGCAGCGAGAGCGACTTGGCGTTCTTCGGGTCGAACTGCTTGACCAGCTTCGCCCAGAGGAGACGCGCCGCGCGGAGCTTGGCGACCTCCATGAAGAAGTTCATGCCGATCGCCCAGAAGAAGGAGAGCCGCGGCGCGAACGCGTCGACGTCCAGGCCCGCTTCCTGCCCCGCCCGCAGATACTCCACGCCGTCGGCGAGGGTGTACGCCAGCTCCAAGTCGGCCGTCGCGCCCGCCTCTTGGATGTGATAGCCGGAGATCGAGATGGAGTTGTAGCGCGGCATCTTCTGCGAGGTGTACGCGAAGATGTCGGAGATGATCCGCATCGAGGGCTTGGGCGGATAGATGTAGGTGTTGCGGACCATGAACTCTTTGAGGATGTCGTTCTGGATGGTCCCGGCCAGCTTCTCGGGCGGTACGCCCTGCTCCTCGGCGGCCACGATGTACAGCGCGAGTACGGGCAGCACGGCGCCGTTCATCGTCATCGACACCGTCATCTTGTCCAGAGGGATGCCGTCGAAGAGCTGACGCATGTCGTAGATCGAGTCGATCGCCACGCCCGCCATGCCGACGTCGCCCGTCACACGCGGGTGATCGCTGTCGTAGCCGCGGTGGGTGGGCAGGTCGAAGGCGACCGAGAGGCCCTTCTGGCCTGCCGCGAGGTTGCGGCGGTAGAAGGCGTTGGACTCCTCGGCGGTGGAGAATCCCGCGTACTGCCGGATCGTCCAGGGCTGGTTGACGTACATCGTCGGGTAGGGGCCGCGCAGATACGGCGCCACACCCGGGTACGTCTCCAGGAAGTCGAGGCCCTCAAGGTCGGCGCCGGTGTAGAGCGGCTTGACCGCGATGCCTTCCGGGGTCTCCCACAGGAGGTCGTCGTCGGCCTTGCCGGTGGACTCCTTGACGGCGCTGCGCCACTGGTCCCCGGAGACCTCGGAGGGGCCGCCGGTGGGGGCGTCCGACGTCAGGTCGACGCCTGAGAAGTCGGGGATCGGCATTTACACCACTCCCATGTGGTCGAGGGTGGAGGAGAGCACGGACACGGCGTCGCAGCCCGCGAAGACGTACGCGTCGACGGATGTGTACTCGGCAGGGCGCCCGGCAAGGAACACCCGCTGCGCGCCCGCCGACTTGAGGGCATCGGCGACCGCTTCGGCCTGCTCTTCGTAGAGCGCGTCGCTGGAGCAGAGGCACGCCACCGTGGCACCGCTGGCCCTGAACGCCTCCGCGGCCGTCGTCGCGTCCACCGTCACCGGGTCGTGCACGGCTTCGATGCCGCCCGCCTGGAAGAGGTTCGACGCGAAGGAGGCGCGCGCGGTGTGCGCGGCGGCGGGGCCGAGACCGGCGAGGAAGAGCCGGGGGCGGGCCCCCGTCGCTGCGAGGTGGGCGTCCGAGCGGGAGCGCAGGATCTCGTACGCCTCGTCGCGGCGGACGCGCGGCAGGCCGCCCGACGGTTCGGCGGGCGGGGCCACACGCTCGACCGGACGCTCCGTCAGATTCGGGAACTCGCTGACGCCGGTGATCGGTTCACGCCGCTTGGCCAGCTTCTCGCTGCGCTTCGCCCAGGTGGCGGCGAGGCGTTCACCGACCAGGCCGGAGCGCAGGGCCGCGGCCTGGCCGCCCGCGCGCTCGATCTCCTGGAAGAACTCCCAGCCCGCGTGGGCGAGTTCGTCCGTGAGCCGCTCCACGTACCAGGAACCGCCCGCCGGGTCGATCACGCGGGCGAGGTGTGACTCTTCCAGGAGGATCGTCGAGGTGTTGCGGGCGATGCGGCGCGCGAACGCGTCCGGCAGGCCGAGCGAATGGTCGAAGGGCAGGACGGTCACGGAGTCGGCGCCGCCGACGCCCGCACCGAGGCAGGCCACCGTCGTCCGCAGCATGTTCACCCACGGGTCGCGGCGCGACATCATCACCGGCGAGGTCACGGCGTGCTGGCGCTGAGCCCCCGCGTCCGGGGCGCCGCAGACCTCGGCCACGCGGGCCCAGAGCCGCCGCGCCGCCCGCAGCTTGGCGATGGTCAGGAACTGGTCGGCGGTGGCCGCGTAGCGGAACTCCAGTTGGGTGCAGGCCGCTTCGACCGTGAGCCCGGCCTCGGTCAGCTCGCGCAGGTAGGCGACCGCCGTGGCGAGCGAGGCGCCGAGTTCCTGCGCCGCGGAGCCGCCCGCCTCGTGGTAGGGCAGGGCGTCGACGGCCAGCGCGCGGAGGTTCGGGTACTCCTGCCCGCACAGCCGGGCCAGTTCGGTCGCGGCGGCCGGGTCGAGCCGCTCGCCGGTGCGGGCCTCGTGGCCGAGGGGGTCCGCGCCGAGGGTGCCGCGCGCCGCGTCCTTCGGGATGCCCCGCTCCTCGTAGAGCCGGAACAACTCGCGTGCGGCGGGCTCGACTTCGCTGCCCGCGTCCAGCGCTACCGGCGCCAGGTCGAGGAAGACTCCGTCAAGGGCACGCTCGATGCCGGACACCGGGAGCGCGCCGGGACCGACGCCGAGCCACAGCGAGGTGACGCCGTTCTCCAGGTCCGCGAGCACGGTCGTGTTCGTGCCCGCGGGATCCGTGGTCGCGTGCCGCTGCCGTACGTCCCAGCCGGCCGCGGCACTGCCCGCGGCGGTGCCGCCCCTGACAAAGGGGGCGAAGCCCGGATAACCGGCGTCAGGCGCGGCTTCCCGGGCGGTGTACAGGGGGCGGGTGCTGAGCCCGTCCTCGAGTGCGGTGGACAGCGCTTCCTCCGCGGCCGGCCCCGATACGTCCTTACCCGATTTGCGCAGCACGCCTTCCACCAGGCGCTGCCACTGCTCATGGGTCGCATCAGGGAACTCGGCGGCCAGGGAAAGCCCGTCGTCAGGCAGGACCGTCATGGGCATGATGCTAGGGCGGAACCCCTGGCACTCGGTGCCGTGTAGGGCTGTGACCTTGACCTCTTCCGGACGCTCTTGATCTCAAACGAGCGGGCGGCTACGGCGGGGCGGGGTCCCGGCCCCTCCACGCCCGCTCCGGAGTCATTCAAGGCCAGAGGCCTTGAAGACCCCCTCGGTCGTCTCCCG
Source organism: Streptomyces rectiviolaceus (assembly GCF_039533825.1). Taxonomy (NCBI): domain Bacteria; kingdom Bacillati; phylum Actinomycetota; class Actinomycetes; order Kitasatosporales; family Streptomycetaceae; genus Streptomyces; species Streptomyces rectiviolaceus. The sequence continues at coordinate 52,723 of NZ_BAAAUG010000188.1, read as the reverse complement.
GTCGATACGTTCCGAGAGTCGGCGCAACGCGGTCGCCCCACACAGGAGCGAGCCGTCGGCGACAGATGCGCGGGCTCCCTCGGCCACGAGGTGCCAGAGCGCCGGATTGACGACGAGCACCTCGGGGTCGAGCGCGACCTCGCCGCCTGCCGCGTCCCGCAGGATCAACCGCGGCGAGATGCCATCGCGGCGGCGCATCGCCACGAGACGGTCGAGCCGCACCGATCGGGCACGGAGCGGGCCGCGTGAGACCAGGGTCGTCCCGTGCGCCGCCACGCGCGGCGGCGTCAGCACGGCGAACAGTAATACGCCAAGGCCCAGCCAGAGCAGCGCGCGCCAGGCGGTGAGCCTGCCGGTCGCGCCGTCGAGCGCGAGCAGCAGCCCGAAGAGCAGCGCGGCGCAGGCGGCGGCGGAGCGGGCGTCACCGGCCCAGGCGCGGTCGTGGGTCCACGGATCGTGCTCCGTGGGCCGTGCGGGGGGCGTCATGCGTCGGGCCATGAAGGTGACGCGAGGCACCTTCATCGGACGGAAATTCCGCCGCGCCGAACCTTGATGGGCCACTGACGCGGAGCACGGCGACATTTACGGGCGCCTGACGGACGGGTCCGGCGGGGGAGCGGGGCGCCCGCTGAGGCTGCCGTCCGTGTGGGCGGCGCGTTCCGGGATGCCGTAGGCGCCGCGGTGCAGGCGGAAGCGGCTCATGCGGACGCGGCTCATGCGGACATCCGCGCCGCCTTCGGCGCGCGGCGCGCGGCCGGGCTGCCGGTGGCGTAGTGGACATACTCCCGCTGGAGCCGGAATCCCGCCGTCCAGGCCAGGAGGCGGCTCGGCCGGTTGTCGCGCCCGCAGGACCAGCTCGCGGTGCGGCCGCGGGCGGCGATGTCCCCGCACAGCGCGGTCACACACGCCAGGGCGAGGCGCTCACGGCGGCGCTCGGGCGCGGTGACGACGGCGACGTCCTCGCATGCGTCCGAGGTGAAGTATCCGCAGGCGACGGCGGCGACGCGGCCGTGCCGGTCGAAGGCCGCCCAGCCGTGGCCGGACGCGGCGAGACCCTCGGGGCCGCCCCAACTGGCGTGGATCCAGGCGGAGTCCGGTGCGGCAGCGGTGAGCGCGGCAAGCGCGGAGGCGTCGCCGGAGACCAGGCGGCGCACCGTCACGCCCCGCGGTGGGTGGGGCGCCGCGACGTGCTCGCGGTGCACGTAGAGCATGCGCTCGGCGGGCACGATCCGGTCGAACGCGGCGCCGAGCAGGGGAAGGAAGCGCGCCATGGCCCCGACGTGGCTGTGAGCGAAGGGAGCGAGCTGTGCGGGATCCACGGCGTCGGGGTCGCCGCGCAGCAGCACATGTCCCGCGCAACTGACGCCCACGACCCGTGGATTCAGCGCCCGGTCCGCCCACCACGTGCCCACACCGGTGGTGAACGCGTGCTCGGGCAACGACGCGGTGCCGGGTGCCCCTGAGGGGAACCAGCGGGCGAGCGCGGGCAGTTGGTGGGTCGGGAGCTGAATCACGGGACGGTCCTCCTTGGAGTGAAGCGGAGCGGGCGCGCCGACCGGCGTGACCGCACCGCCGACGGCGGCCTCAGCGAGAGGCGGCCTCGATGCCTTTCAACTCGATGCCCTTCAAGTGGTGACGGTGTGGCCGACGAGCAGGTCGGCGAGCTTGTTGAGGCGCTTGACGGTGCGGTCCTCCGTGGCGGCCGCGGCCGGTTCGACGCGTTCGTCGCGGTCGTAATAGGCGCCGTTGACGATCTCTGTCGCCGGGTCGCAGAGGCTCACCACGTGCGCGGCGCCCTGCGCGGCCGACGCGCCTTCCTCGGCGTACAGGGGAAGAAGCGCGGTGTCGCACACGCCGGGGTGCACGGAGACAGCCGTGACGCGCGGGTCCGACGCGAAGACGGTGAGCGCCAACTGCGACTGAGCGTACGCGGCGAGCCGGGAGTAGCGTCGAGCGCGGTTGGGGTCGCTCCACTGGATGGACGCCGTGCGGTGCAGCGAGGAGGAGACGCTCACGACACGGCCGCCACGGCCGCCGCGGCCGGTCGTCAGCGCGGGCTCGAGCAGGCCGGTCAGGAGGTAGTGCGCGAGGAAGTTGACCTGGAAGGCGATCTCGTTGCCGTCCGGGGTCACGGTGTGCCGTTCGGGCGCGGCCATGCCCGCGTTGTTCACCAGGACGTCCAGGTGCGGGTGCTCGGTGATCACGCGGTGCGCGAGCCGCTCGACCTCGTCGAGGTGGGTGAAGTCGGCGGAGAACGCGCAGAGTTGATCGGCGTCGATGCCCTCGGCGGCGACCAGACGGTCGGTCGCGGCCTGTGTCTCGTCGGCGGTGCGGCCGTGCACAAGCACGGTGGCCCCGCGTTCGGCGAGAAGCCGTGCGGTCTCGTAGCCGATCCCGGAGGTGGCTCCGGTGATCAGGACGGTCCGTCCGGACAGGGGTGCAGAAGACATGGCTGGTTCCTGGATTCGTGAGTGGGCGCACGCCGAGCGGCCCCCTGTGGGGGCGGTGCGCGCGCGGGGTGGTGAGAGGGCCGATGACGGCCGATGGATGCGGTGCGGTGCGGTGCGGTGTCAGCGCACCGTCGGATGAACAGCGCGCAGGACCGGCACCGCCGTATGAGGCGGCCGCTCGTCACGGCGCGAGAAGCTGTTCACATCCCCTATCCAACTGGCAGGCGGTCAGGGCCTCAAGAGGACGGCGGGGTCCTTGATGAGGCCCTGACGTGCGCCCGGCGCCGCGGTGCGCGGAGGTCAGCCGAGCGCCCGAACGGCTGGTGCACCTGGGTATTTACGAGCCTCAGACGGCGCCCGCACGACCCCGTCAAGCCCTCGTCAACGCGGGGCGCGTGACCGTCAACGTCGCGTCATGGAGGGGCGGATGGCGCCCGGTGCCGGGCATAGCGTCGTCACAGGCCCCCGGGTTCCTGCCCGGCCCCGGGGGTCACCCTTCACCGAACAGGATCATCGAGGAGTAATCCCATGGCAGAACTTCAGTGCGGCGAGGACCCCGAGCCCTCTGAACCCGGCCCGGCCGGGCCGCTCTTCGTCCCCGTCCGGCCGGGACCCGCGGGCTGCGTCGCCCGCCTGTTCCGCACGCCCGTCGGCGGCCGTACCGCCGTCGCCTTCACCACCCCTCAGCGCCTGAGCGCGGCCCTCGGCGGCCGCCAGGCCTGGATCAGGCTCTCGGAGCCCGCGCTGCGGGCCCTCACCAAGCCGCTCGGCGACCGCGAGGTCGCCGTCGACCCGCGGCTCGCCGCGCACGCCGTCGACGCACTGGGGCGGCGCACGCCCGCCTGGCGCGAGTGGGACCCGCAGGCGGTCGGCGCGCTGCGCGTCACAGGGGCTGTCGCGCTGGTCGGCGCCCTGACCACCTGGATCGGCTGAGGACGCGGAAGCGGAAGTCGAAGCAGAAGCCGAAGCGGAATCGGTAGAGGACGAGGCGAAGAGAGAACCTGCCCATGACCACCCTGCATGCACCCGTGACCACGGACGCCACCGCCGACGACGACCTGTCCGTCTGGCCCGCGTCCACCGTGCGTCTCGCCCACGGCGACCTCGCCGTCGGCGGCGTACCGCTCACCGAGATCGCGGAGCGCTTCGGCACTCCGGCGTACCTCATCGACGAAGGCGACGTACGCGAGCGCTGCCGCACCTACCTGCACGCCTTCCCCGACGCCGAAGTGCACTACGCCGCCAAGGCGTTCCTGTGCCGCGCGATGGCCCACTGGGTGGCGCAGGAGGGGCTCGGGCTCGACGTCTGTTCCGCCGGGGAGCTGGAGCTGGCCGTCACCACGGGCTTCCCCGTCGAGCGCATCGTGCTGCACGGCAACGCCAAGAGCCCGCACGACCTTCAGGCCGCGCTGCGCCTCGGCGTCGGGCGCATCGTCATCGACAGTGCCTCCGAGATCGCGCGGCTCGCCGCGGCCGTGCCGCCGGGCAGCCGCCAGAAGGTGATGGTCCGGGTGGTGCCGGGCATCGCGGCGGGCGGCCACGCGAAGATCCGCACCGGGACCGACGACAAGAAGTTCGGCCTGTCGATCACCGACGGCTCCGCGCAGCACGCCATCGCCCGCATCATCGGCCAGCCCGGCCTCGAACTGACCGGCCTGCACTGCCACTTGGGCTCACAGATCACCACCGACAAGCCGTTCATCGCCGCCGTACGCCGACTGGTCGGCCTGATGGCCCGCATCAAGGACCAGCACGGCCTCACCCTCCCCGAACTGAACCTCGGCGGCGGCCACGGCATCGCCTACCGCCCCGGCGAGGAAGCCCTCGACATCACCACCCTCGCCCGCAAGGTGCGCGCCGAACTGATCGAGAGCTGCGCGGCGGCCGGGCTCACCGTGCCCAAGCTGCTCATCGAACCAGGGCGCGCCATCGCGGGCCCCGCCGGAGTGGCTCTCTACCGCGTGCTCGCCGTCAAGCGGACCGCCGGACGCACCTTCGTCGCCGTGGACGGCGGGATGAGCGACAACCCGCGGCCCGCGCTGTACGGAGTGCGGTACGTGCCGCGTCTGATCGGCCGGCACTCCACGGTGGCGTCAGCGCCGGTGACCGTCGTCGGGCGGCACTGCGAGGCGGGCGACGTGCTCGCCTCCGACATCGAACTGCCGGGCGACGTACGGCCGGGAGACATCCTGGGCGTGCCGGTGGCCGGTGCGTACCACCTCTCGATGGCGTCCGGCTACAACCTCGTGGGGCGCCCGCCCGTGGTGGCCGTGACCGACGGGCACGCGCGGCTCCTGGTGCGGCGCGAGTCGCTGGAGGACTTCCGCAGCCGGGATGTCGGTCTGTAGCGCGACGCCTCCGCCGGTACGACGCGCCGTGGTTCGAATCAGTCCGAATCATGCCGATAGGGGAAGATTGCCGCACCATCGAGGAGGCGGCGTGGACGAGCGCGTGCGGCAGTTGTCGGACCAATTGGTGGCCAAGTGGACCTCGCCCGAAGGCGTGCGGCTGATGGCCGCCGGAACCGCCGTGGTCGGCGGACTGCTGGAGCACGGCCCGCTGACCGAGCCCCAGGCGGCCGTGCTCCTCGGCTGGCCGGACGACGAGGTCCTTGCGCGCTTCCGGGCGATGAACTTCGGCCTGGAGATGGATCCGGGTGGCGTCGCCGTCGTCGGAGCGGGAGTGTCGCTGAACCCCGCGCTCCCGCACAGCATGGAGCTGCGGGGCGGGCGTCGCCACGGGTGGTGCGCCATGGACGTACTGATGTTCCCCGTGGCGTTCCAGGAGGAGGCAAGCCGGGTCACCTCGCGCTGTGCCGCCACCGGGCAGCCGATCTCGCTCACCGTGACGCCCCGGGGCGTGGACGACGTGGACCCGTCCACGGCAGCGGTCACCTTGGCACCCGCGACGGGCGGCGACATCCGTGACGTGTTCTGCGACCGCGTCAATTTCTACGCGACGCCCGAGCTGGCCCGGCAGGCCGTGGACGTCGATCCCGAGCTTGCGGTCTGCTCCGTGGCCGAGGCCTGGGGCATCGGCAAGCGCCTCGCCGACCTGTTCTGAGGCTCGGCCTGAACAGCGAGGCAGCAGCCGACGAGGCAGTAGCCGGGACCATCGGGCCCCGGCTGCTGCCTCGCTTAATGACGAGCGGCGGCCCCGGAAAGAAGCTCCCCCAGAGGGAAGCCGATCCAGAGAGAAGCGGCTAGAGAATCGCGCCCGGGGCGTAGGCCGCGGCCTCGGGGTGCTCCTTGAGCACCGCCTCGATCTGCGCGACGACGGCGGCGACCTGATCGCCGGCCGCGCCCGTGAACGACAGCTTGTCGGCCATCAGCTCGTCGAGTTCCGCGCGGTCCAGCGGAATCCGGGAGTCGGCGGCGAGCTTGTCGAGGAGTTCGTTGCGCTCGGCGCCCTGCTCACGCATGGCGAGCGCCGACGCGACGGCGTTCTCCTTGATGGCCTCGTGGGCCTCCTCACGGCCGACGCCCGCCCGCACCGAGGCCATCAGGACCTTGGTCGTGGCGAGGAAGGGGAGGTAGCGGTCCAGCTCACGCGCGACGACGGCCGGGAAGGCACCGAACTCGTCGAGCACGGTCAGGAAGGTCTCCAGGAGCCCGTCGAGCGCGAAGAACGCGTCGGGCAGGGCGACACGGCGTACGACCGAGCAGGAGACGTCGCCCTCGTTCCACTGGTCACCCGCCAGCTCGCCGGTCATCGACGCGTAGCCGCGCAGGATGACGGTCAGGCCGTTGACGCGCTCGCAGGAGCGGGTGTTCATCTTGTGCGGCATCGCGGACGAGCCGACCTGGCCCGCCTTGAAGCCCTCGGTGACGAGCTCGTGCCCGGCCATCAGACGGATGGTCTTGGCCAGCGACGAGGGCCCGGAGGCGAGCTGCACCAGGGCGGTGACGACCTCGTAGTCGAGCGAGCGTGGGTAGACCTGGCCGACCGAGGTGAAGGCCCGGTCGAAGCCGAGGTGCCCGGCGATCCGCTGCTCCAGGTCCGTGAGCTTCTCGGCGTCGCCGCCAAGGAGGTCGAGCATGTCCTGGGCGGTGCCTACGGGGCCCTTGATGCCGCGCAGCGGGTAGCGGCGCAGCAGGTCGTCGACGCGGCGGTACGCGACGAGCAGCTCGTCGGCCGTCGTCGCGAAGCGCTTGCCCAGCGTGGTCGCCTGCGCGGCGACGTTGTGCGAGCGTCCTGCCATGACGAGCTCGGCGTACTCACCCGAGAGCTTCCCGAGCCGCGCGAGCACGGCGACGGTGCGATCGCGCACCAGCTCCAGGGAGAGCCGGACCTGCAGCTGCTCCACGTTCTCGGTCAGGTCGCGGGAGGTCATGCCCTTGTGGACCTGCTCGTGCCCGGCGAGCGCGTTGAACTCCTCGATGCGGGCCTTCACGTCATGGCGCGTGACCTTCTCGCGCTCGGCGATCGAGGCGAGGTCGACGTCGTCGATGACGCGCTCGTAGTCGGCGAGGGCGGCGTCCGGCACCTCGATCCCCAGGTCCTTCTGCGCCCGCAGCACGGCGAGCCAGAGCTGACGCTCCAGTTTGACCTTCTGCTCGGGCGACCAGAGGGTGGCGAGTTCGGCGGAGGCATAACGCCCGGCGAGGACGTTCGGGATACGGGGCTTTGCAGGCGCGGCAGTCACGTGTACGGAGTTTACCTGCCGTCCGACCTGGCCTTTGACCGTCCGCACAGTCTGGAAAGTCCGGGGCATTGGAGGTTCGTCCAGGGCGTCGCTCCGTGCGGCGTGCGAGGCGTCGCTCCGCGCGGCGCGCGAGAAGGGTGCGCGACACGGGCGCCCCGTGGCCCCTGTCCGGCCGAGGCGCAGGGCCGCGCCCACCCAACTCACCTTCCGGGCCCGCCGATCCCTGTACCCCGACCCCTGTACACCGGGGCGGACCGGCCTTGTTGGCGCGCTCGCGTCCCGGCCGTGCCGCAACTCGTGGTGATCCGCGTGCGTCTAGGCTTCAACGTATGGAGCAGCGCGAGATCATCCAAAGAGTCGTCGGCATCCTGACCGAGGCGATCGAGATGCGGCGACAGGTACGAGAGAGCCCGGACGGTGAGATCGAACCCAGCGGCGCGGTCGGCACGATGCTCGAGGAGATGCTGCCGCGCATCGAGATCCCCGCCGACGCCACCCCCATCGAGGTCGCCGAGGTGGTGGGCAGGGAGCTGAGCCCCGTCATCGAGCAGATCACCTCCGCCTTCGCCTTCTCCTTCGCGCAGCTCGCCGAGGCCCACGACGAGGGCCGCACCGATGTGACGTCGGCGGACGTGCTGCAGTCCATCGCCCTGCACTTCGAGGACGAGGTGGAGGAGTAAGGGTGCAGGTGAAGCTCCGCGTGCGGGATGGCGAGGTGGGGCGGAACCTGAAGGAATGAGCGACAAGACGCCGCGGGGGAGGCAGGGGGATCCGCCTCCGGGGCCGCCTGGGGGGCCTCTGCGGTGGGGAGCGGCGGTACCGCCGAGAGCGCCGCGCTCCAGGCGGGGCTGGCTCACTCATGGGGCTGCGGCCGTGGCCGGGTTCGCCGTCGGCGCCGTCATCGTAGCGGCAGCCACCGGAGGGCCGGACTCCGGTGACGGCGCGAAGTCGTCCGCAACGGTCACCGCGACGGAGACGGTGACGGGAAGCGTGAAGCCCGAATCCACGTCAAAGCCCAGTGCCTCCGCTTCCAAGGAGGGAGCGGTCGGCGACGGCATACCCGGCGACGGCACATTCGTCGTCGGCGCAGAAATCAAGCCGGGCACGTACCGCACGGCGGGACCTGCGGACAACATCATCGACAACTGCTATTGGGCACGCCTGAAGAGTACCTCCGGGGATGTCGGCGACATCATCGCCAACGGCAACACCAAGGGCCCGGCTACCGTCACCGTCTCCCCCGGCGACAAGGCATTTCAGACGACCGGCTGCAAGGACTGGGCGAAGGTCGACTAACCTCGCCGGATCACAAGATCATCGCGTCGTATCCCGGAGCGCGCCTACGCGAACGGATCCTCGTACGGCAGCAGATCAGGCCGCTTGGCCGGCAGGCCGTCGCCGGAGGAGCGGCCCGTGAGGCGGCGGGCGATCCAGGGGGCGAGGTGCTGCTTGGCGAAGCGGATGTCGGCGACGCGGCGCGTTGCCCAGGTGGGCGGGGCGGTGGACGGGAGCAGGGCCTGCCAGTCGTCCTCGGGGGCGTAGCCGAGCGCCTGCCACACCGCTTCGGCCACCCGGCGGTGGCCCTCGGCCGTCAGATGCAGCCGGTCCACGTCCCAGAGGCGCTGGTCGCCGAGTGCGGCCGATCCGTACAGGTCCACCACCGTGGCGCCGTGCCGTACCGCCAGCTCGTCGATGAACGCGAAGAGCTCTTCCATGCGCGGGCGGAAACGCTCCATGACGGGACCGTTCCGGCCCGGGCTGCGCATCAGGACGAGCTTCTTGCACGACGGGGCGAGGCGTTCCGCCGCCTCCTCCAGGAGGTCGCGTACGCGCACCATGTCGCACTTGGGGCGCAGGGTGTCGTTGAGGCCGCCCACCAGGGTGATCACATCGGGCTGCATCGCGGCGGCGACGTCCACCTGCTCGGCCACGATCTGCCCGATGAGTTTCCCGCGCACCGCGAGGTTGGCGTACCGGAAACCGGGGGAGGCGGCGGCCATCCGGGCGGCGAGCAGATCGGCCCAGCCGCGGTAGCTGCCGTCGGGCAGCAGGTCCGACATGCCCTCGGTGAAGGAGTCGCCGACCGCGACGAGACTGGTGTAGTTGGCATTCATCTGCATGGCGGGAGCGATCGTACATGGAGCTTCGACCCTTCGCCGTGGCGGACGCGGCGACTGTGGCGGGCTGGCCGGCCTCCGCGGGTGAGGTGGCCCTGTGGTGCGGGCTGCGGGACTTCCCCGTGGCCCCGCGGGTGGTCGCCGGGTGGCAGCTGGACGGGGATGTGCGGGGCCGTGTGCTGGTCGAGGGGGAGCGGCTCATCGGGTACGGGGAGATGTGGTGCGACGCGCAGGAGGACGAGGCGGAACTCGCCCGGATCATCGTGGCGCCCGGCGCCCGTGGGAGAGGGGCGGGGCGTGTGCTGGTGCGGGGGTTGGCCGAGCTGGCCCTGCGGGCCGGGTACACGGAGATCTTCATGCGGGTGCACCCGGCGAATGCCGCAGCCTTGCGCTGCTATCACGCGGCCGGATTCCTGCCCGTCGACCCGGCGCTGACCGCGGAGTGGAACGTCCCGCAGCCGGTCAGCTATGTGTGGCTTCGGCACGCGGGCGGGGGCGCGGGGGCGTGAGCCGCGTCGCCGCCGCGTCGGGCCCGCGGAGCTCTCACGGGCCCGGAGGGGTGGCTTCCGGGTCGATCGATGTGCGGCCGACCAGCCGTTCGTAGCGCTGTCTCGCCGCCTGCGGAGTGCCGAGGCCGAGGCCGAAGGCGATCTCCGGCCAGGTCATGCCGCGACCGCGCGCCATCTGCAGGAGCGCGGCCTCCACCTCGTCCATCTCGCCGCGTGCCGTCGGCATGAGCGTCAGGGCCGCGGTGATGTCCGCGTGGTCCACCTCCGGTTCGCCCTCCGCGGGCCGTGCGATTCCGCTCAGCAGGAACGTCACGAGCCGGGCCGCCTCGTACGGGCCGATGGTCGTGGCGTGGACCTGCCGGCGCCGCTGCTCGTCGGTGGCCGCGTGCCGCTCGGCGATGCGGAACAGGGACGTGTGGGCGCGGCCCGCGCGCACCTGGTCCGGGTGCGTGGGGCTGAAGGGGTCGGTCTCGGCGGTAGCGGGCCGCTGTTCCGGGGGCGAAGGCATGAGATTAGCGTCGTCGCCGCACGTCATGTTGTCAACGGATTGTTGTGAACAGTTTGTTTGTGTCCTTGTGCTTGCGTCTGTATGCGCATGAGTCCGAGGTCCGGTCGCCGGGTGGGTCTCTGTGTGGAACGGTGGAAAACGTCATAAATGCCACTCATGGCGAACCCGGCGAGAGGGGAATCGCATGTCATCGAAGCGACGCCGTAAGAAGAAGGCACACCGCAAGCACCCGGCCAACCACGGCAGCCGTCCCCAGTCCTGACCGCTGGCCGCTGACCGCGCAAAAACGGTTTCTGTGTGATCTCGTCAACAGCCTTGCCACCTGGGCCAACAGGTGAACAATGGTGCAATGTTGGAGTTGTTGCGAGAAGTCGGCGTGGAACTGCCGGGCGGCGCGGGACTGTTGAAATTCGGGATGACTCCCGGCGAGGTCCTGGAACTGCTGCCGCCCGACAGAGTCACGCACCACCGGCAGTGCATGGGGCTGACCCTGGACCAGTACGCGGAGCTGCGGCACGCGCACGACGCCTGGCTCGGCGGCCTCCTCTTCGAGCCGGACTGGAACTTCGACGCCGAGCTCGACGGCGTCGTCCTGGGATTCGGCGGGGGCGGCCCCGGGGTGACGGACCGGCTGGCCCGCGTGGAGATCCAGGCGGGGAACCAGGCCCGGACGCAGGCGGAGGGCCCGGAGGTCACTCCGGTGGCCTGGGACGACATCGACCTGTTCGGTTATCCCGCCGCGGAGATCGTGGCCGTGCTGCCCGGTGTCACCGCGTCGCCCGCCGGCCCGCCCCTCGCCGAGATGGCGGTGGACGAACTCGGCCTGCGCCTCTCACGGGCCACGCCGACGGTGGAGCGCTGGGAGCGGGTGACCCTCCTCGGGCCCGGATCCGGCAGTTGGGGCGCTTGCTGCGCGGGCGGACTGGTCTGCGCCGAGCAGGGGGACGGTCTCGTGGGGATCATGTACTGACTCGTGGGGGTCCCGCGCCCTCCAGCGCCGCCAGGATCCAACTCCTCGACTCCGCAGGGTCGATGACCGCGTCGATCTCCAGCGCGGCCGCGGCGTTCACCGCCTTGCCGTGTTCGTACAACTCGGCGACATGGGCGTCGAACACCCGCTGCCGCTCCTCGGGATCGGCGATCGCGGCCAGCTCCTTGCGGTAGCCCAGACGGACGGCGCCCTCGAGCCCCATCCCCCCGAACTCACCGCTGGGCCACGCCGCCGTGGCCACGGGCGCCCGGGTGGAGCCTCCCATCATGGCCATCGCGCCGAGCCCGTACGCCTTGCGCAGCACCAGGCTCACCAGCGGGACGCGGAGCTGGGCGCCGGTCACGAAGAGCCGGGAGAAGTGCCGTACGGTCGCGGTCCGTTCGGCGTCCGGGCCGACCATGAAACCCGGTGTGTCGCAGAGCGAGACGACAGGAAGCCCGAACGCGTCGCACAGCCGCAGGAAGCGCTCCGCCTTGTCCGCGGCGTCGCGGTCAATCGCCCCGCCCAGGTGCCCGGGGTTGTTGGCGAGCAGCCCCATCGGCCTGCCCTCGACGCGTACGAGAGCCGTGATGATGCCGACGCCGAAGCCGCCCCGCAGTTCCAGGACCGAGTCCGTGTCCGCGATGCCGTCGATCGCGGCCCGCACGTCGTAGGCGCGGCGCCGGTTCTCCGGGACCGCGTGCCGCAGCAGCCGCGGGTCCGGCGCCTCCCAACTGCCGCCCGCCCCTTGGCCGTACGAGGAGGCTTCGGGTGAGAAGTAGGCGAGGTACTTCCGTGCGACCCGCACCGCATCGGCCTCGTCGGCCACCGCGATGTCCACGACGCCGTTCGGCACCTGGACCGACAGGGGGCCGACCTCCTCCGGGCGGTACACGCCGAGGCCGCCGCCCTCGATCATCGCGGGGCCGCCCATCCCGATGCTCGCATCCGGCGTCGCGATCACCACGTCGCAGCAGCCGAGCAGGGCGGCGTTGCCCGCGAAGCACCGCCCCGACGCGACGCCCACCAGCGGGACCTGGCCGCTCAGCCGCCCCATCTGATGGAACGTCGTCACGTCGAGCCCGGCGACGGACGTCGTGTCGGTGTCCCCGGGGCGCCCGCCTCCGCCCTCCGCGAAGAGCACCACGGGCAGCGCCCGTTCCTCGGCCAGCTGGAGCATGCGGTCCGTCTTGCGGTGGTTCTGCAGGCCCTGGGTGCCGGCGAGCACGGTGTAGTCGTACGACATCGCCACGCACCGCACGCCGTCGATCCGCCCCGTGCCGGCGACCATGCCGTCGGCGGGCGTCGAGGCGATCAGGTCGTCGAGGGAACGGCGGCGGCGCTGGGCGGCGATCGCGAGCGCGCCGTACTCCGTGAACGTGCCGTCATCGCACAGGTCCTGGATGTTCTCGCGTGCCGTGCGGCGGCCGATGCGGTGGCGTTTGGCGACGGCTTCCGGGCGGTGCGCGTCCAGGCCGAACGCGTGCCGGGCCAGGGTCTCGGCCAGGTCGGGGCGGATGGCGTCGGGGTCGGCGGTCTCCTCCGCGAGCGCCGCGGCCGCCTCGCCCGCCGACGACGCTTCCACCGTCACCAAGGTGTGGCCCTCCGCGGCCGTGTCGCCCACGCGCGCGTGGAGGGCGGTCACGGTGCCCGAGGCGTCGGCGCGCAGCACGTGCTCCATCTTCATCGCTTCGAGCACGAGCAACTGCTGTCCCGCCGCCACCTGTTCGCCCACCGCCACGTCGACGGTGACGACCGTCCCCGTCATGGGGGCGGTGACGGTCGCGTCGCCGGAGAGCACCTGCGGCGGCTCGTCGGGAAGAAGCTCCGCGATGTGCTCGGCCACGAAGCCCGTGTGCGCGCCGCCCGCGGTGAAACCCGGGTGGGTGAGCAGCGCGCGGAGCAGCGGAATGCCGGTGCGTACGCCCTCGACGGCGAAGTCCGCCAGGGCGCGCGATGCGCGTTCGCAGACCGCCGCGAAGTCCCCGTGCGGCGCGTGCGTGATGACCTTCGCGAGCAGCGAGTCGTAACGCGCCCCGATCTCCGAGCCGCCCCGCGCCGCGGTGTCCACCCGCACCCCCGGGCCCGTCGGCACGTCGAAGCGGGTGAGCGTGCCCGTGGAGGGGAGCGCGGCGCCGTCGGCCGTCGGGGACTCGGCGTTGACGCGCGCCTGGAGGGCGTACCCGCGCGGCTCCGGCGGAGGGCCCGCGAGGCCGAGTGCCGCGAGGGAATCGCCTGTGGCCAGGCGTAGTTGCGCCACCACCAGGTCGACGCCCGTCACCTCCTCGGTGACCGTGTGCTCGACCTGGAGGCGCGGGTTGGCCTCGATGAAATGGAACTCCTCGCCGAGGAGCAGGAATTCGAAGGTGCCGAGACCGGTGTAGCCGCACTCGCGGGCCATCAGGAGGGACGCGGACAAGAGCTTCTCCCGGACGGCCGGGGAGAGCCCGGGCGCCGGAGCGATCTCGACGAGCTTCTGGTGGCGGCGCTGGGCGCTGCAGTCGCGCTCCCAGAGGTGGGTGACCTCGCCGGTCGTGTCGCCCAGGATCTGGACCTCGATGTGGCGGGCGCCGGTCAGCAGCTCCTCCACGTACAACTCCGCGCGTCCGAAGCCCTGCAAGGCTTCCGATCGGCAGCGCTCCCAGGCGTCCGCCAGTTCTTCCGGGTGCCGCACGGCCCGCATGCCGCGCCCGCCGCCGCCACCGATGGCCTTCACCATCACCGCTCCCGAAGGGCCGAGCCCGGCTAGGAACTCGGCGGCCTCGGCCAGGCTCGTGGGCCCCTCCGAGCCCGCGAGGACGGGCACGCCCAGGCGCAGGGCGTGCGCACGCGCGCGTGCCTTGTCGCCGAACAGGCCGAGCACTTCGGGGGACGGCCCCACGAACCGCAGCCCGGCCCGCGCGCACCGGGCCGCGAAGTCCGCGTCCTCGCTGAGGAATCCGTAGCCGGGGTGCACCAGTGCGCAACCGGAGCGCCGGGCCGCGGCGAGCACCGCGTCCGCGTCCAGATAGGCGGTCGGTCCCGTGCCGCCCAACGGCTGTGTCTCATCGGCGAGTTGGACGTGCCGTGCGTCGGCGTCGTCCTGCGCGTACACGGCGACGGTGCGCAGTCCGGCGTCGGCGGCGGCCCGCAGGACGCGGACGGCGATCTCCCCGCGGTTGGCGACGAGCACGGCGGCAGAACCCATGAAGCCCTCCTGAAGTGTCTGGCGCCGTCATGCTCATTGACATTGGCGTCAACGTCAATAAGCTCGCCGCGTGGTACGAAACCAACAGCCCTGGGCGACCCGCACCGCCCGCGACCGCAGCGACGCCCCGGCCCGCGGACGGCTCCTGGACGCCGCCGAGGCCGTGTTCGCGCGGCGCGGCTACGGCGCGACGACCATCGCCGACATCACGGCGGAGGCGGAGGTCTCGCGGGCGGGCTTCTATGTGTACTTCGCGTCCAAGGAGGAGATCTTCCGCGTCCTCGCGGTGCGCGTACGGGACGCGTTCCTCGCCGCGCAGGACGTGCCGGGCGTCGACCGGGACGACGCCCGCGAGGTCGCGGGGGCGTCCACCGCCGCCTTCATCGCCGCGTACGCCCAACACCTGCCGCTGCTCAGGCTGTTGGAGCAGCAAGCACAGACCGACGAGGACGTGCGCGCCCTGTGGGAGGAGACCCAGGAGCGCCCGATCCACCGGTCCGCCCGCTACATCCGGCGGCTCGCGGCCGAGGGCAAGGCCCGGCCCGTCGCCGATCCGCTCGCCGTGGCCCGCGCGGTCGGCGGCATGAGCATCCAGTTCGCCCGCCTCACGGCGTCCGCCCCTCAGACGTACGACGCGGCCGTGCGCGATGTGACCGCCATGTTCCTGCACCTGCTCGGAGTCGATCCCCAACGCTGAGGAGCCGCCCCCATGCGTACCGATGACCAGGCCCAGCGCCCCGGAGACCGGCTGCCGCGCGCCGATGACCAGCTGCGCGACCTGCGTGCCCGCCAGGCAAGGGCGCGGCGCGGACGCCAGCCGGACACCACGGAGCACCGCGCGGGGATGCGCACCGTGCCGGGGTACGTGGAGCACTGGGCGCGGACCGCGCCGGACAGGCCCGCGCTGGTCTTCGGCGATGAGGTCATCTCGTACCGCCAACTCGACGAGCGCACCGACCGGTTGGCGGGCTGGCTCGACGCGCGGGGTGTGCGGCCCGGTGACCGGGTGGGCGTGCAGCTGCCCAACTGCCCGCAGTTCGTGATCGCGATGCTCGCCGTGCTGCGGACCGGCGCGGTGCACGTGCCGGTCAATCCGATGTTCCGCGCGGCGGAGCTGAGCCATGAACTGCGGGACGCGGGGCCCGGGATCGTCATCACGCACTCCTCACTGGCCGGCGTACTCGACGAGGCGCGCGAGGGGACGGCCGTGCGGGACGTCCTCGTGGCAGACGACAGCGCGGCCTGGGACGCCGCCGTGGGCCATGCTCCGCTCGGGCGAACGGCCGACGACCTGGACGCGCTCGCCGCCCTCAACTACACCGGCGGCACCACCGGAATGCCCAAGGGCTGCGAGCACACCCAGCGCCACATGGTCTACACGGCCACCGCCATCGACAACGGCCGCGGACCCCGGCCACCGGACGAAGGCATCGTCTCGCTCTGCTTCCTGCCGGTCTTCTGGATCGCGGGGGAGAACCTCGGGATCCTCGCCCCGCTCGTCTCCGGCGGCACCAGCGTGCTGCTGCCCCGCTGGGACCCGGACGCCGTGCTCACGGCGATCGCACGCCACAAGGTCACCACCATGGCCGGAACGGTCGAGAATTACCTCGAACTCCTCACCCACCCCGACTTCGCACGCCACGACCTGAGTTCGCTGACGGCCCCGCTCACCGTGTCCTTCGTCCGCAGGCTGACCCCGGAACTACGCGCCCGCTGGCGCGCGGCCGTCGGCCCGGACAGCGTGCTGCGCGAGGCGTCGTACGGGATGACCGAGACCCACACCAGCGACACCAACACGCTCGGCTTCCAGGACGGCGACCACGACCTGTCGGGCGACGCGACGTTCTGCGGCCTGCCCGTCCCCGGCACCGACTTCCTGATCGTCGACTTCACGACCGGCGAACCGCTGCCCATCGGGGAGCCCGGCGAGATCACCGTCAGCGGCCCCTCGGTGCTCACCCGCTACTGGCGGGCCCCCGAGGCGACGGCGGCCGCCCTGCGCGACGGCAGGCTGCACACCGGCGACATCGGGCGCATCGACGAGGACGGCTGCCTGCACTACCTGGGCCGCGACAAGGACATGATCAAGGTCAAGGGCATGAGCGTCTTCCCCGCCGAGGTCGAGACCCTGCTCGCCCGGCACCCCGACGTCATCGCGGCGGCCGTCGTCGCCGTCGCGGACGCGGAGTTGGGCCAGCGGCCTCACGCGTACGTACGCACGGTGGCGGGCAGCGCGGTCACGGCGCGGGAGCTGCGCGCCTGGGCGGCCGGTGCCATGGCGACGTACAAGGTGCCCGCCGTAGAGATCCTCGACGAGCTGCCCCTCACCGCCACCGGCAAGATCAAGAAGACGGAACTGGCGGAGCGGGCCATGGCTACGGGCGCGTCAGCGCGGCCAGGTGGTCCCACGCCGCCTGCGCCGTGAACTCGGCCTGACCGCCCCGCAGCAGCAGCCCGGCGGACGCGAAGGCGGGTGCGTCCGCGTGGGCGGCGACATACGGGATCGCGATGCAGCGCATGCCCGCCGCGTGCGCCGCCGTCGCGCCCGGGGCGGCGTCCTCCATGACCACACAGTCGGCCGGGTCCGCGCCGATGAGCGCGGCGGCGGCCAGGAAGACGTCGGGCGCGGGCTTGCCGTGCGCGACCTCGTCGGCCGAGACGACCGTGGTCAGGTGCGCGTCGAGGCCGGTGCCCGAGAGGATCGCCTCGATGGCCGCGCGCGAGGACCCGGAGGCCACGGCCATCGGCACCCCTGCTCCGTGCAACTGCTCCACGAACTTCCGCATCTCCGGGAAGACGTGTGTTTCGGCGCGGGCGAGGGCGAGATAGCGGCGGTCGAGGTCGGCGAGCAGTTCGTCCACGGGTTCGCCGATGCCGTACCGGTCCTTCCAGATGGCGAGGGTCTCCTGGGTGCTGATGCCCACGTACTGCTCATTCTCGGCCCAGGTGTAGTCGACGCCGTGCTCGGCGAGCATCTCGCGCTGTGCCGCGTAATAGTTCGGCTCGCTGTCCACGAGTGTGCCGTCGAGATCGAAGATGACCGAGGTCCTGCCGAAGATGCTCATGCCCTCCAGCATGCCAAACCCGCAGATCATCGCCGCACGGCCGCCGGGATCACCGCTGCGCGGCGGAGGCCCGGCCGATCGACTCGACGAGCGGCAGCAGCCGGTGCGGGACGCGCTCACGCAAGGCCATCTCCGTACGGGTACGGACCACGCCCGGCATCTGGATCAACTGCTGGACCACGTCCTCCAGGTGGCCGTTGTCCCGGGCGACCACGCGGGTCAGGAGATCGCCGCCACCGGTGATCGAGAAGGCCTCGATGATCTCCGGTACGGCGGCGAGCGCGTCGCCCACCTCGTCCAGATGTCCCTGAGTGACCTCGATGTGCACGAAGGCGAGCACCGGGTGCCCGAGCGCGGCAGGCGAGAGGGACGGCCCCGTCCCGGTGATCACACCGTCCCGCTCGAGCCGGTCGAGCCGGGCCTGCAGGGTGCCACGGGCGACACCGAGCACGCGCGCGTACTCACGGACGCTGGTGCGCGGCTGCTCCAGGAGGAGACGCAGAATGCGGGTGTCGAGTTCGTCGACGGCCATGGGGCGGGGTCTCCCGGGTACGAGGGATGAACCTCGTGACTGTACCAATGGAACAGTCCGGGAAGCCCTGAGGAGTGCGGTGTGACCTGCGGATACTGGCGCGGGCAGCACGCCTCAGCCAGAGCCGTCCCTCCGGTGGAGCGCCCGTACCGCATCGACCAGCGCCGTGACCCCCCGCTCGGCCTTGGCCCGCGGGCAGCCCACGTTCAGGCGCAGATGGCCGGGGGAGCCGTACGCCGTGCCGGGCATGACGGCCACCTTCTGTGTCTCGATGAGCTCGCGCTGCAGCGCCTCGTCGTCCACCTCCAGGGGGCGTACGTCGATCCAGGCGAGGTATCCGGCCTCGGGCGGAGTCCAGTCCAGGGTCGGAAACGCCGTGTTCAGGCGGTCGGCGACGAGGTGGAGATTGCCGCGGACGTACGTGCCAAGGGCATCCAGCCAGGGGGCTCCCTCTCGGTACGCCGCGATGTGCCCGACCAGCGAAAGCACCGCCGGGGACGAGAGGCCGTCGGCCTCCTTGAGGTGGCGCAGGTACGCGTCGCGCGTTGCGGGGTCGCCGATGATGCCGTAACTGCCTGTCAGCGCCGGGATGTTGAAGGACTTCGACGCTGAAGTCACCACTGCCCAGCGGGCGTCGGGGCCGGCGTGCAGGGCCCATGGGCGGTGGACGTACGGCGGATGCGCGAGGTCCGAGTGGATCTCGTCGCTGATCACCGCCACGCCGTACCGCGCGCACAGCACCGCGACGCGGTCCAGCTCGGCCTCCGTCCATACGTGGCCGGTGGGGTTGTGGGGCGAGCAGAGCAGCAGCACGGCCGTGTCCGGCAGCGCGAGCAGCCGCTCCAGTTCGGCCCAGTCGCCCAGCGGGCAGCCGAGCAGGCGTCGTTCGTTCGCGGCGATGGTCTTGGGGAAGGCGTCGTACGTCGGCGTGTGGACGACCACGCCGTCACCGGGGGCCGACCACAGCCGCAGGAGCAGGGAGATCTGGTAGATCACGGACGGGCCGTAGACGATCGACTCGGGGGCGACCTCCGTCGCGTGGCGTGTGCCGTACCAGTCGACGATCGCGGAGAGGAAGTCGGCCTGGCGCCAGCGGGAGTAGCCGAGCACGCCGTGGTCCAGGCGGCCGCGCAGCGCGGACAGGATCTCGGGCGCCGTCTCGAAGTCCATGTCCGAGATGGTGAAGGGCAGCAGGTCCGGGACGCCGAAGCGGTCCTCCACGTAGTCCCACTGCGTGCACCAGGTGCCGTGCCGGTCGACGGGGGTGTCGAAGGTGTTGGCGTAGGCGAAGTCGTAGGAGGGGGACGGGTGGTGCACGGCTCAACCCACCCGGACCAGCGACGCGATAGCGTCCTTCACCGACTGCACCTGCGGGCCGATGATGACCTGCACGTTGTGCGCGTCGAGTTTGATGACGCCGACCGCGCCGAGCTTCTTGAGGCGTGCCTCGTCGACTTGTTCCGCGTCCGCGACCGTCATGCGCAGGCGCGTGATGCAGTTGTCGAGGGACTGGATGTTGTCGGCGCCGCCGATCGCCTCCAGGATCGCCACCGCGTCGTACTTCCCCGCGATCAGCTCACGCGGAGCCTCCCCGGCCCCCTCCGTGTCCGAGGTGTCCTCCTCCGTCGCCGGCTCGTCGCGGCCCGGCGTCTTGAGGTCGAAGCGGACGATGGCCCAGCGGAAGAGGAAGTAGTAGGCAGCGAACCACACCGCGGCGATGACGGGTATCAGGTACCACTTCGTGGTCGTTCCCTGCAGGACGCCGAAGACGAGCCAGTCGATGACGTTGCCGTCGGTGTTGCCGATGAACACCCCGAGGACGGCTGCCGTCAGGAATCCGAGGCCGACCAGGACGGCGTGGATCAAGTACAGCCACGGCGCGATGAACAGGAACAGGAACTCGAGCGGTTCGGTGATGCCGCCGACGACGCACGCGACTACTCCGGAGATCAGGAGCGCCTTGATCTCGGGGCGCATCTTCTTGTTCGCGCAGTGGTACATCGCGAGGGCCGCGCCCGGCAGGCCGCCGAGGTACACCGCCATCTTGCCCTGAGAGAGGAAGTGGGTGGCGCTCGTGACCGAATCGGTGGGCGCGTGCGAGCAGTTGAGCTGGGCGTAGAAGAGGTTCAGCGCGCCGGAGACGTTGTCGCCGCACACCGCGCCGGAGCCGCCGACGTCGGTGAAGCGGAACATCGCGACGAGGATGTGGTGCAGGCCGATCGGGCGAAGCAGCACCTCTCCCATGCCGAAGAAGAACGGGCCGAAGACGCCCGCGTGACCGATCGCGCGCCCGAGGTCCGTGATCCAGCCGTTGAACGTCGGCCACACCAGAGGGATCAGCAGACCGAGCAGGCTGAGGGTGAGGGTGGAGATGATCGGCACGAATCGCAGGCCGCCGAAGAAGGCCAGCGCGTCCGGCATCCGCTGGGCACGAAAGCGCCGGTGGAGCACGCTGACAACGATGCCAACGGCGACGGCGCCGAGCAGTCCCGTATCGATGGACTGGATGCCGATGACGTCGGCGATGCCGTAGTGGGCGATGGCATCGTTGTCATCGAAGTCGACGCCCTTGGCGGTGAGGTAGAAGTTCACCGCCAGGTTCATCGCGGCGAACCCGACGAAACCGGAGAACGCCGCGACGCCCTTGTCCTCGCGGGCGAGGCCCAGCGGGATGGCTATCGCGAACATCACGGGCAGGAACTTGAAGGCGACGAGGCCGGTGCTCGCCATCCACGTGAAGACGAGGTGGAAGCCCTCGCCCTGGAGGAAGGTCAGGTTGTCGGTGACGGCCTCGCTGGAGAGCGACGAGCCGACGCCCAGCATGATGCCGCAGAACGCGAGCAGGGCCACCGGGAGCATGAACGTCTTGCCGAGGCCCTGGAGGAATTCCCAGAGCGCGGACTTGGTCTTCTGCATGTGTGGGGGTCTTTCGGGCCTGAGCGGAGACGTGCGATGACCGGCCCACGGGCACGCGGGCCAGGACGGTGGCCGGTCACATGCTGCACGCGGGGATCGCCCGCCGATCAGCGTGGAAGGTCCATCGATCCACGCCGAAGGTCGATCGATCCGCCCGGACGGATGAGATCACAGCAGCTCGGGCGCTGTCCATGGGGTACCAGCGCCCATGCGCGGCCTCAGGCGTCCCGCATCCGAAGCACCGATCCCCCCGCGAGGAGCGCCGCGCCCGCGTAAGCGGCGAGCACCCCGATCCCCGCCCACGGCCCGATCGGCAGCTGGTCCAGATCGACGGTCGCCTGGATCGCGAGCCCCGCCGTCGCGGGGGCCGCCCCCCGGGCGTACTCCTGCCAGTCGGGGTCGGCGAGCAGCCCCGCGAGCAGCGGGAAGGCGTAGAAGAGGCCGAGGACGGCGGTGACGGCGGTCGCCGTGTCGCGCAGCGCGGTGGCCGCGCCAAGGCCGATCAGGGCGGCGAGCGTGAGGTAGAGGACCGTGCCGACGGCCGCGCGCAGGGTCGGACCCTCCGTGAGGCCCGGGGTCGCGAAGCCGTCGGCGGACAGCAGCATCCGTCCCGCCAGGAGCGAACCGAGCACACCGACGGTGCTCGCCGCCGCGGTCAGTGTGCACAGCACGAGTGCCTTGGCGGCGAGCAGCCGTACGCGGCCCGGTTCCGTCGTCAGTGTCGTACGGATGGTGCCCGTGCCGTACTCGCCGCTCATGGTGAGCACCGCGAGGACGACGACCGCGCCCTGGCCGAGCCAGACACCCGTGAGGCTGAGCTTTACGGTGTCCTCGTGGCAGTCGGCAGGGACAGGGCAGTCACCGGCGGTCAGCGACGCGGTGGTGGCCGCGCCCGCGAGGACGGTCAGGGCCACCACGGCGAACAGGAGCCACCAAGTGCTGGGCAGCGTACGGAGCTTGGTCCACTCGGCGTGCACTGTGCCGAGCACCCGGCCGTCCCCGCCCCGGGCCTTGCGGCCGTCCCCGCCCGGGGCCTTGCGGCCGTCGCTCAAGCGGCTCTTCACGCGTCCCGCTTCCGGATGCGCCACACCGCGATGCCGAGCACCACGACGGCGTACGCGGCCAGTGTCGCGAAGCCGGTCCACGCGCCCTGCGGGTAGCAGCCGTCCTCCGGGAGACACAGACCGGCCACCTGGTCGTAGCGCGGCGTCGTCTCCTGGATCGCGAACCCCGCGACGGGTGTGAGCCGTTGCAGCCACTGCGACAGGCCGAGCGGCAGCACGCTGACCAGGATCAGGGGCAGGACGATCACCACGACCACGGTGGTGATCGCGGCGGCGGTGCTGCGCAGCAGCGCGCCAAGTGCCAGGGCGAGCACGGCGATCAGGGCGAGGAGGGCCGCGGTGCCGAGCACCGCGCGCAGGACCGGGCCGTCGGTCAGCGCGAACTCGGGGAACTGCGGCGGCTTATGGCCGTTGTCCCGCAGCACGGGCATGCTGAGCAGGAACGAGGCGATGGCCGCGACGAGCCCGGCCGCGAAGGCGACCGCGCCGACCACCACGGCCTTGGCGACCAGGACCCGGCCGCGCCGCGGACTGGCCACGAACGTGGTGCGGATCATGCCGCGCCGGTACTCGGCGGTGATGAACAGGACGCCGAGCGCGGCGATCAGGACGAGGCCGAGCTGGGAGCCGTTGAGGGCGGTCGCGACGAGGTCGGGCTGCATAGGGGTGCCTGGGGCGATGTCGCCCGAACCGGTGAGCGTGAACGTGCCGCCGGAGCGGTCCAGTTCGCCCTGAGAGCCGTTCGGTCCGTCCTGCCTGCCGCCGTCCTGCCTGCCGCCGTCCTGCCCGACGTCTGTCAGCTGCCAGTCGGCTCCGCCCGCCGCGCCCTTGACCGTCACCTTGTCGAAGCGCGCGGTCGAGCGCGACGGACCGTCGTTGAGCGAGACGTTGCCGAACTCGCGCTTCATGGACTGCACGTCGGGTGACGCCACGAAGAGGCCGACCGGGACCGCGCCCGTGGGCTTGTCGAGCTCGGACGTGCCGATCTTCTTCCAGCCGTGGCCGTCGTCCGACGCGTACGCCGTGACGGTGGCGCCCGTACGCGTCAGCCGCAGCCAGTACGGCTTGTCGGCGGACGCGGCGCCGCCCGCGACATCGCGCGTGAAGTCGCTCTGGAACCGCACCCCGTGCCCCGGGGTCACCATCAGCGCCGCGTAGTCGGAGCCGCTCTCGGTGTCCTCCTTGACGAGCACTCCGGCCTTGGCCCACTCGGGCGCCCGGTCGGGGCGCACACCGGTGGGCCCGGTCACCCGCGCCGTGATGCTGCCGTCGGCGGGGAGCGTGCGGTGCACGAAGGTGAAGTCGTCACGGATGGACTGGCCGCCGGGCCCGGTGGGCGCGGGCGAGCCGCCGCCCGCGATCTCGACGCGAGAACTTGACGCGGAGAAGAGGGAGATCAGTACCGTCACCAGAATCGCGGCCAGCAGGGTGAGGCCCCAGCGGCGCACCGTGCGCAGCTTGGTCCACTCGGCGCGCAGGAGCTGCGGGAAGCCGTCGCGGCCGACCACGACCGTGCCGGGACGGCGAGGTGGCGTCGTAGTGGTCGTCATCGCTTGCCCTCCTCGACCGAGTGGTCGGCAACCGGGTGCCCGGAAACCGGGTGCTCGGCGGCGAACTCCACGTCGTCCCTGGTCAGTTCCATGTACGCCTCTTCGAGCGTGGCCCGGTGCGCGGCGACCCCCGAGAAGGCGACACCGGCGCCGCCGAGCAGTTCCACGACCCGTTCCGCATCGAGGCGGGAGACGGTGAGCGTGTCGCGTCCGGTGGCCGCGACACTCGCCCCCGCGCCCGCGAGGACGGTCATCGCCGTCGTCCGTTCGGCCGTCCGCACCTCGACGCGGTCGCCCGAAGCGGCGGCGAGCAGCTCTCGTACGCTCGTGTCGGCGATGACGCGCCCGCGGCCCACCACCACCAAGTGGTCTGCGGTGTCCTCCAGTTCACTCATCAGATGACTGGAGACGAGCACGGCGCGGCCCTCGGCCGCCAGGGACCTCAGGAAGCCGCGGATCCATCGAATGCCTTCCGGGTCGAGCCCGTTGACGGGTTCGTCGAAGAGCAGCACGGGCGGATCGCCGAGCAGCGCCGCCGCTATGCCGAGCCGCTGCCGCATGCCGAGCGAGTACCCGCCCGCCCTGCGCCGCGCGGCCTGTCCGAGCCCGACGAGATCGAGGACTTCGTCGACGCGCCGCACCGGCAGGCGATGCGAATGCGCCATCCACAGAAGGTGATCGCGCCCCCGGCGGCCGGGGTGCACGGCCGCCGCGTCGAGCAGCGACCCCACTTCGAGCAGGGGCGTACGCAGCGCCCGGTAGGGACGACCGCCGATGAGGGCGGTGCCCTCGTCCGCGGAGTCCAGGCCGAGGACGATGCGCATGGTGGTGGACTTGCCCGCGCCGTTGGGGCCGACGAACCCGGTGACCTGGCCCGGCTCGACGGTGAAGGAGAGGCCGTCCACCGCGGTGACCGACCCGAACCGCTTGCGCAGGCCGCGCACTTCGATGGTCGCTTCGCCGCCATCGGTTGTTGCTGTGATGCCATCCATGAGAAGCGAGGCTAGAGAAGCCGTGACCGCAGGTCGTCACGCCGTGGAGCCGTCTTCGTATCCCTCACGTGAGGGACTCCTCCGGGGTCCGAGCCGGTGACAATGACACGTGTGAGGTCGAAATCTTCCGGAGCGGGCCTCGGGCGCGGCGCGGTGCGCTGCCGCCTCGCGCACCGCCCGGAGTCCCCGGTCGTGGCCGCGGCGCTCCTGGCACTCGGCGCCGTGAGCGAGGTGCTGCTGCGCGCGGACGGCGATGTTCCGCTGCCGCTCGCCCTGTCACTGGCGTTGGGCACGACGGTGCCGGTCGCGGTGCTCGCGGGCGGCGACCCCGTGACGCGGCAGCCCTTCGCCCCCACAAGAAGCCCCCGCGGTCTCTCCGCCGCGGCGGCCGTCGTCGTCGGCGCCGCGGGAATGCTCTCCCTCGCGCCGTTCCATGTGCTGACCGGCGCCGGTCTGTGCGCGCTGCTCGTCTCGCTCCATCAGGCCGGGCGCCGGGGCCTGAAGTACCTGACCGCTCTCCTCGCCCTGCCGTTCATCGCGTACGCGGTCACCACGCCCGCGGGGTCCGGGGTGGGGGAGCGGTTCCTCACCGTTCTCACCGCGGTGGGCGCGGCCGTCGCCGCCGGTACGGGTCTGGCCCGGAGCGCGCGGGACACCGCCCTGGTGAACAGCGCGGCCGAGCAGGCCATCGCCGACACCCTCCTGGAGCACGCCGCACGGGGTGAACGGGCCAGGATCGCCCGGGAGTTGCACGACGTCGTCGCCCATCACATCTCCATGATCGCGGTTCAGGCCGAGACCGCCCGGCTGACCACACCGGGCCTGCCCGCCGTCGGCGCCGAACGCTTCCTGGCCATCGGCGACACCGCCCGCACGGCCCTCACCGAGATGCGCAGGCTGCTCGGCGTGCTGCGCGAGGACGCGGGCGGCAGCGCGCCGGACCGCCGCCCCCAGCCGGGCCTTGAACAGCTCGGCGAACTCGTCGACGAGGCACGCGACGCGTCTGCCGCCGCCGTGCGCCTCATCGTCGAGGGCCCGGTACGCCCGCTGGACCCCGGCCTCGAACTCACCGCGTACCGCATCGTGCAGGAGGCCCTCACCAACACCCGCCGTCACGCCCCGGGAGCCGCGGTGGACGTCGAACTCCGCTACACGCGCGATGCGTTGCGCCTGCGCGTACGCGACAACGGCCCAAGTCCGCACACCGCGAAGGGTCTTGACGCGGGGCACGGCCTGGTCGGCATGCGTGAGCGCGCCGCGATGGTCGGCGGCGAACTGCGCGCGGGCCCGGCGCGGCGCGGCGGTTTCCTCATCGAGGCGACGTTCCCGGCGCCGGTGAGGGAGCATGCCTCATGAGCACCCCCAGCGCCGCCGACACCCCCAGCACCGTCGGCGCGCCTCCGCTGCGCCTCGTCATCGCCGACGACCACGAAGTCGTCCGCGCGGGATACGCCGGCCTCCTCGCCACCCAGCCCGACTTCACGGTCGTCGGCACGGCGGCCGACGGCGCACGGGCGGTCGAGCTCTGCCGGGAGCTGCTGCCCGACCTGGTCCTGATGGACGTACGCATGCCGGTGATGGACGGCATCGAGGCGACCGGGCGCCTCGCCGGGACCGGTGCGCGCGTGCTGATCCTCACCACCTTCGACCTGGACGAGCATGTGTACGACGCGCTGAGCGCGGGCGCCGCCGGGTTCCTGCTCAAGGACGTCACGGCAGAGCGTCTCTTCGACGCGGTGCGTGTGGTGGCCGCGGGCGAGGGGCTGCTCGCCCCCACCGTGACCCGCCGCCTCATCGCGGAGTTCGCCCGCCTCAGGCCCGGACCGCCCGCGGGACCCGCGGCCCGCATCGACGCGCTCACCCCGCGCGAGACGGAGGTGCTCCGGCTGATCGCGGAGGGCCTGTCCAACCCGGAGATCGCCGGGCGGCTGCACGTCAGCGAGGAGACGGTGAAGACCCATGTGAGCCGGGTGCTCGGCAAACTCGGGCTGCGCGACCGCACACAAGCGGTGGTCGCGGCGTACGAATCGGGTCTTGTGGTGCCCAGGGCGGGGGCCTGAGCCCAGGCCGCCGTGGCCCGGGCCCGTCGTGCGTACCCGCCGTACAATGGAAGGGCGGCAATGTGCACGACGGCGTAACTCGATCATGAATACACGCATCGAGGACTACGCCCTCATAGGTGACCTGGAATCCGCTGCCATGCTCGGCAGGGACGGGTCGATCGATTGGCTCTGCCTGCCGCGCTTCGACTCACCGGCCTGCTTCGCCGCGCTGCTCGGCACGGCGGACAACGGATTCTGGCGGGTTTCCCCCATCGGCGCGGAACCGTGCGCCCGGCGGGCCTACCGCCAGGACACCCTGATCATGGATTCCCACTGGGAGTGCCCGACCGGTGCCGTCCGCGTCACCGACTTCATGCCGCCCCGTGCCCAGCTGCCCTGCGTCGTGCGCATCGTCGAGGGCCTCTCCGGCGCCGTGGCCATGCGCAGCGAACTGCGACCGCGCTTCAACCAAGGCCGCGTGGTGCCGTGGGTGCGGGCCAAGGAGCACTGCACGGTTGCCGTGGCCGGGCCGGATTCCCTCTGGCTGAGCGCCGACGGCCCGATGGAGATTCGCGCCGGTCCGGACTCCACCGCCCATGACCCCGGTATCCGCGACTCCACCGTCCTGGACTTCACCGTATCGGCGGGCCAGCGGCTCACGCTGCAGCTCGTCTGGGCGCCCTCGCACCTGCCCGACCCGCCCGCTCCCCTGAGCGTCCCGGCCGAGACTGCGCTGAAGGCGACCGGCGACTTCTGGCGGCGATGGACGGCACAGTGCCGCTACCAGGGCCCCTGGCGGGAGGCCGTCACGCGCTCGCTGATCACGCTGAAAGCCCTCACGTACGCGCCCACGGGCGGCATCGTGGCGGCACCGACCACCTCGCTCCCCGAGTGCGTCGGCGGCGAGCGCAACTGGGACTACCGCTTCTGCTGGCTGCGCGACTCCACGCTGACCCTGTCCGCCCTGCTGCGCAGCGGCTATCGCGACGAGGCGACGGCCTGGCTCGACTGGCTGGTGCGTGCCGTGGCGGGCGACCCCGCCGATCTCCAGGCGGTGTACGGGGTGGGGGGACAGCGGCGGCTGCCGGAGGCCGAGGCGTCCTGGCTGCCCGGCTACGAGGGCTCGCGCCCCGTGCGGTTCGGGAACGCCGCGGTCGATCAGCTCCAGCTCGACGTGTACGGCGAGGTCATCGACACGCTCTACTTGTCGCTGCGGGCCGGGATTCCGATGCAGCCCCATCTGTGGAGCCTGGTCGAATCCCTGATGAGCCATCTGCGGGAGCACTGGCGTGAACCGGACCAGGGCCTGTGGGAAGTCCGCGGCGCGAGACGGCAGTTCGTCCACTCCAAGGTCATGTCGTGGGTCGCCGCCGACCGCGCCCTGCGGATGGGCGAGATGCTCGGCAGGAACGAATCCGCGGGGGAGTGGCGCGCCATGCGGGACGCGGTGCACCGGGAGGTGTGCCGCGAGGGATGGGACGAGGGGCGGCGATCGTTCGTGCAGTCCTACGGATCGCCCGCCCTGGACGCATCGGCCCTGCTGATCCCCAAGGTCGGCTTCCTCCCGGCCGACGACCCGCGCGTGGGCGACACCGTCCGGGCGATGCGGGCCCTGGACCACCATGGATTCGTACGGAGATACGCGCACAACGGCCGGGGCACGCACCATGTGGACGGCATGCGCGGAACCGAGGGCACGTTCGTGGCGTGCTCCCTCTGGTACGCCGACGCGCTGGCGGCGACCGGCAGCCTCCGTCAGGCGAGCGAGACCTTCGAGCGTGTCCTGGACGTGCGCAACGACGTCGGGCTGCTCGCGGAGCAGTGGGACCCGGACGGCCACCGCCAACTGGGCAACGCACCCCAGGCGTACAGCCACATCGCGCTGGTGGAGACGGCGTTCGCGCTGCAGGAGGCGGGAGCCTGAGAGCGGCGGTCACGCACCGCGCCGCGCCGCCGTCAGGAGCACCATTCCGGAGTCGCCGTAGTCCGGCAGCGTCGGGTCGGCGTCGATCCGGGTGACCGCGAGACGCTCGGTGAGCGGGGCGAACACCTCCGTGACGACAGCAGGGTTCACCGGGCAGCCGGGCCACCGGGACGCGGGTCCGATGCGGTACGTCGGCATGTTCTCCATGAACGCCGCGACGAGACGGCCGCCCGGCGCGACGGAACGCACGAAGCGATGGCAGAAGTCCGTGAACTCCGCGAAGTCCTCGGTGACGCCCTCGGCGACGAAGTTCATCGACGCGATGTCGTACGTGCCGGGCGCAAGCGCCCGGATGTCGCCGTGGACGACGCGCACACCCGCGAGCGCCTCCGGCAGCGTCGGCGGCAGATCGGGGTTGAGGCGGCGGCACAGCGTGTGGAAGGGCAACCAGCTGTCGTCGGGGGCCTGTTCGAGCTGCCGGGTCAGATAGGCGACGCCCGCCGCGCTCGCCTCGACGGCGTCGATGCGGCGGCTCGCCCCGGCGGCGAGCATCAGCGGGTAGAGGTTGGGCCCGGCCCCGAACTCCAGGGAGCGCGCGGCGCTCCGCGGGGCGAACTGCCGGTAGAAGGCGGAGTGGTGGGTGATGACCGCGGCGTCGGAGGGATGCAGCTCGCGGTAGTTCTCGACGAGATAGTCCTGGACGGGCCAGCTGTCCCAGTCCACGTCGTCGTTGCGGGTCGGAGCCATGGCGGTGTCAGCTTCCCGGCCGCAGCGGGAACCGTTCGGCAAGGCGGGTCAGGGCGGCGTTGAGCCGGTCGATGTCCTCGTCGGAGTTCAGGGCCGTGAGCTGCACGCGGAAGCCGACGCGGTCGTGCGGCACGAGCGGGTAGACCGCCAGAGTCACATAGATGCCCTGCTCCCACAGGAATCCGGCGACCGCGTCCAGGTCCGCCGCGTCGGCCAGGGGGATCTCCACGATCGGCAGCTGATCGGAGTTGAGCGTCTCCAGGCCGAGCCCGGCCACGTGGTCGAGCACCCGGACCGTCTTGCGGTGCAGATCGGCGCGGATGGCGTCACCCCGCCGGTCATTGACCTCAAGACCGGCGAGCGCGGTCGCGAGCGAGGCCGTGGGTGAGGGCCCCGAGTACAGATAGGGGGCGGCGGCGACCTTCAGGTGGTCCTTGAGCCAGGGCGGCAGCGCGAGAAAGGCGAGCAGCGACGAGTAGGCCTTGGAGAAGCCGCCGACGAGCACGATGTTGTCGTACGTCTCGCCCGTGTGCCGGACGACGCTGTTGCCGCGGAGTCCGTACGGGCACGGTTCGTCGGCGCCGCGTTCGCCGATGACGCCGAATCCGTGGGTGTCGTCGATGTACAGCGTGGCGTCCAAGTCACGGCATATGCCTGCCAGTTGAGGAACATCGGCGATGTTTCCGCTCATGCTGTTGACGCCGTCGAGGCAGACAAGGCGGGCCGAGCCGTTCGGCGCCGCCCGCAGCTGGGCGGCCAGTTCGTCGGGGCGGTCGGCGTGGAACCTGCGCAGCGTCGCGCCCTGCCCGCGGGCCGCCACGCAGCCGTCGTACACGGTGCGGTGCGCCGCGGCCTCGACGAAGACATGGCCCTTGTCGGCGAGGACGGGGATCACCGAGGCGTGGATCAGCGTGGCCGTCGGGAGCAGCAGGGTGTCCGGCGCCCGGAGCAGCGCGGTGAGCCGTTCCTCGATCTCGGGGTAGAGCCGGGGGCTGCCGAGCAGCCGGGACCAGCTGGGGTGCGTTCCCCAGCGGCGTACGGCGGGTTCGATGGCGTCCATGATCTCCGGGTCGCAGTCGAAGCCCAGGTAGTTGCAGGAGGCGAAGTCGATGAGCCAGTGGTCCCCGCTGCGGATGTGCCGGCCGCGGACCTCGTCCAGGACGCAGTCGCTCATCGGGCTGGTCCGCCGCAGGTGGTCGAGATCTTCCCAGCGCGGATCGCGCCGTACCCCCAGGAGTTCCGTGCCCGGTTCGATCACGGTGCTCTCGCTCTCCGAGGGGGCGGGGGCAGCCGCGGCGGGCGGGGTGACCGCGGCGTCCGGGACGGCAGCCGCGACCTTGCGGCCATGCCCGGCTCCGAGGACCGCGGCGGCGCCGTCGCCTCCCCGGCGCCCGCGCAGCAGCCGCTCCCCCTGCTCGGCCGTCAGCGGACGTGCGAAGAAATAGCCCTGACCGAACCCGCAGCCCATCCCGGCAAGCAGGTCCCGCTGCGCGCACCCCTCGATCCCCTCGGCGATGACCTGCAGGCCCATCGTGTCGGCGAGGTGCACGATGCCCTCGACCAGGGCGAGCTGCCGGGGGTCGTCGGCGATGTCGTCGATGAACGTCTTGTCGATCTTGAGTACGTCGATGGGGAACTCGCGGAGATAGCGCAGCGAGGAGAATCCCGTGCCGAAGTCGTCGACCGCGATCCGCACGCCGAGGTCCTTCAACGCCTGCATGACCGCCTGGATCTGTCCGTCGCGCCGCATCAGCACCGACTCGGTGAGCTCCAACTGCAGTGACCCCGGGGCGAGTCCGGGTGTCTCAAGGGCGCCCCGCACCTCGTCGAGGAAGCCCGGGTCGCGGAACTGCCGCGCGGACACGTTGACGCTGATGTAGGGGCGACGCTCCGAAGGGGGCCCCACGCCCTGCAGACCGGCCATGGCCGTGGTGGCGTTGCCAAGGACCCAGGCGCCCAGCGGCGTGATGTGCCCGGTCTCCTCGGCGAGCGGGATGAACTGCTGCGGCGGCACCAGGCCGCGTCGGGGGTGCGGCCAGCGGGCCAGGGCCTCGAAGCCGACGATCTCGGCGGCGCCCGCGCCACTGCCCGCAGGGCCGCCGTTCGCGCTGATGTCCACGACGGGCTGGTAGCGCAGCGCGAACTGCTCGTCGGTGATGGCCCGTTCCAGGCTCGCCTGCAGGTCGTGCCGCTCCAGCATGCGTATGTGCAGCCGCTGCTGGAAGCGGCGCCACTGACGCTTCCCCGCGGCCTTGGCGGCGTACAGCGCCAGGTCGGCGTGCGCCAGGAGCTCCTCGGCGTCCGCGCTGTCCACGGCCGTGGCCACGCCCACGCTCGCCGAGACGCTCACGGAGTCGCCGGACAGGTGGAAGGGCCTGCTGAGCGCCTGCACCACCTGCGCGGCGAGGATCTCGGCGTCGACGGGCTCCTTCGCGTCCTCCATCAGGACGGCGAACTCGTCGCCGCCGAGACGGGCCGCGGTGTCGCTGCGGCGCAGCGACCGCGAGAGGCGGGTACCGGCGGCGGCCAGGAGCCGGTCGCCGACCGAGTGGCCCAGCGTGTCGTTGACGACCTTGAAGTCGTCGAGGTCGATGAAGAGCACGCAGGTCAGCGTCGACTCCCGGCGGCCACGCAGCAGTGCGCGCTCGATTCGCTCCAGGAGCAGGGTCCGGTTGGGAAGGCCGGTCAGCGCGTCGTGGAAGGCCCGCTGGGTGAGCTCGTGCTCCAGCTGACGCTGCTCGGTCACGTCACGCAGGGTGACGACGAGCCCCCGGACGGTCGGGTCCTCGCGCAGGTCGCTGCACCGCACCTCCACCTCGACGCGCATGCCGCCCCGCGACATCCACCAGTAGTCGTGGGGCTCCTGCTGAGCGCCGCTGCGCATGGCCGTGAGCACCCGCGCCGCCCGGTCGCTGTCGCGTGGGTCCACCAGCGCGGGCAGCTCCGCACCGATCAGCGGGGCGGCCCCGAAGACGGCCTCTGCGGACGGGCTCGCGTACCGGACGGTGTTGTCGTCGTCGACGATGAGGATGACGTCGGACGCGTTGCGCACCAACGTACGGAAGTAGGCCTCGCTCTCCCGCCGGATGATCTCCCGCCGCAGTGAGATGCGCTCCTTCGCCAGGCCCGCGTGCGAGGCGAGGATCTCCAGGGAGCCCCAGAACTCGGTGAGCTGCTTCTCGGGGCCTGCCGCGATGAGCACACCCGGCGGCTCGTGCCCCGCCGGACGGTCGCGCTGGATCATCGGGCACACCAGTACGCTCTGCGACGCCCCGAAACGGGCGGCGATCTCCGGGCCGAGAGCGGCGGGCCGCACCAGACGCGTGTGGCGGAGATCCAGCGCGGCGTAGAGGGCCGGTAGTGAGTCGCCCGCCTCCAGGAGCAGCGTCTCGGGCCGGGGTCCCGGCCCTGACAGCGCGGCGACCGTCTTCTCGCAGGTCTCGGTGATCTCCTCCGGCGTGGTCGCCGCCACCAGCGAGGAGGCCGCGCCGCGCAGCGCCAGCTCACGGTCCACGGCCTTGCGGTGCGCCACGACCATGCCCGCGAGCCGCAGGATCACCAGGAGGAACAGGGTGCCGGAGAAGGCGGCGATCACGGCCGCGTCATGGGCGCTGTCGAGGAGGCCCTCGGTGAGCAGGATCGCCGGGGCGATGAGGGTGGCCGCGGCGAGCAGCACGAGCCTGCGCGGCGGCGGGAGCAGGGTCTCGCGCTGATGCGTGTACGAGGTCAGCTCCGCCATCGAGGGGTGCAGCGCGGCAAGGCCCCACGCCGTGTAGAAGACGATCCAGCCCGTGTCCAGGAGCGTGCCGGCCTGCCACAAGCCGTTGAGCTGCAAGATTCCGTACGTGATGTCGAAGGCGAGCAGGGTGAGTGTGCCGAGCACGAGCAGGCGTACGGCGGGGTTGCGGCCGGTCACGAAGCCCGGGGTGAGCAGCCGGGCGAGGAGAGCCAGGACCAGTACGTCGCCCAGCGGATAGGCGATGCTGATGGCGCGCTGGGGCCAGGTCAGGCCCTCGACCTCGGTGAGCGGCTGGACGAGATAGACCCAGACGGGCAGCGCGAGTCCACCGGTGATGATCAGTGCGTCGAGGAGACTCGGCAGGTCGCGGCCCGCCCAGCGGTAGCGGACCAGGCCGAAGAGGCCCGCCGCGAGCAGCGGATACACCGTGAGGTAGCAGGCGTCGGCCGGGGACGGGAACGGATTCTCCGCCTGGAAGTACTCCTCGTCCACGTTGTAGTACGTGTCGCCCGCGGCGAACGCGAAGAGCCCGGCCGCGAGCACCCACCACGGCCAGCGGTGCGCGGGACGGTGGACGTGCACACCGACGAGGACGGCCGCGACGCCACCTAGGCCGATGAGCGCCCAGAGCGGGGCACGCAGGCCCGGAAGCGTCATATAGGCGATGGTGAGAGCGGCGACCAGGACGAGGTAGGCGGCCATGAGCCGATGCGCCCGTGGTTGATCCCGAGTAGGGGCCCGAAGCAATGGCAAAGCGCCTCCCTGCGTGGCAGGGACACCCGGCCGAGAATCACGCGTCAACCTGGGGTCTCGCTGCTTCGATCGTAGGCCTGGGCGGCGGGCGCCTGCATCTTCAGACGGCTTGGGGTCAGCCCTCAGTCAGGCGGGGGCAGCGCGGCCCCGACCGGCGGAGGCGTACCGACGGTGCGGCCGAAGTAGTCGACGGACCCGGGGTCGATGCCGAACAGCTTGCGCAGATCCAGGCCCTTGTCCGCGAGGGCGGCGCAGTCCGGGCGGAACAGGTGTGCGTCACCGGGGGAGTCGGCGGTGGGCAGCTCGCCTCCGGCGAAGCAGGGGTCGACGGTCAGGCCGGTCGGCTTTCCGTCGACGCGCTCCTGTCCGGTCGCCGCCCGCCAGGCGCCGATGCCGGTGTAGGAGTGGTCGCCCCACTGCACCATCCACTGTCCTTGCGGCGCACGGTAGTTGTTGCCCTGCACGACGACGTTCTTGGCGGTGAGGCCCTCGTCCACCAGGGCCAGCGGGGAGCCGTCGGTGACGAAGTTGTTGTTGCGGACGCTGACGCCCGTCTGACCGTCCATCAGACGCAGGGCGGGGCCGCTCTTCCCGTTCTCCAGGGCCGTCATGACCACGGTGTTCTGGTAGATCCGCAGGTTGCGCACATCATGGCCGTAGACGGCGAGCCCGCCGAAGCGGGGCAGCTTGCGGCCGTCGTCGGAGGTGATGTTGTAGCGGATCGTGTTGTCGGTGTGGGCGCCGTTCACCTTCCTGGTGTAGGCGTAGAAGCCGGGGCCGTCGTTGTGGAACGCCAGGTTGTACTGCATCGTCGAGCCCGAGACGTTCTCGTCGAATCCGAACCCGGCACCGTCGACGTCGGATCCCGTGTGGTTGCGGTAGGCGGTGTTGTGCTCCAGGCGCACATCCCTGGCGTCGTAGGCCCAGATGCCCACCGGACCCGACGGCGCCTCGGTGGCCGACGTGCTTCCGTTGTCGTGGGCGCTGGAGTCGCGCACTGTGGCGTTGCGCACCGCGCCGAGGATGATGCCGTCACCGGTGTGGCGGTCAACTGCCTTGGGATCACCGGTGTTCCGGTACGCCGAGACGTCCGAGACGTCGACGTCCTCGTGGGCGTAGGCCGGCTGGCCGGGGTCGAACGCGGGGCCGTAGGTCAGGAGACCCGCGTCCTTGTTGCCGTGCAGCTGCGCCTGACGGACCGTCAGGTCCTTGAATCCGTCGCCCTTCTCGATGCCGCCGACCGCGATGCCCACCTGGAACCCGGAGACGGTGACGTCGGAGACGGAGACATGCTCCAGCTTTCCGCCGCCGGGCCGGTCGGCGTAGAGGTTGATGCCGCCGTCGCGGGCGTAGGCGGCGCGGTCCCCGGTGAAGGTGAGGTCGCGGATCTCCACGCCCGCGGTGTTGTGCACGGAGATGCCGGGGCGGCCCTTGGCCTCGACGGTCGCGCGGCCGTCGCCGTACGACCCGACCACCACGGGCTTGTCCGCACGGCCCGCCTCGGTGCTGCCGAGGGTGATCGTGCCGGTGAACTCGGCGCCGCCCTCCAGGAGCAGCCGGTCACCCGGTTCGAGCGCCACACGCTCGGCACGGGCGAGGGAACGCCAGGCCTGACCGGGCGAGGAACCGTCGTTGTCGTCGTCTCCCTGCGAGCTGACGTAGTACGTGGCGGACGTGGTCTCGGGCGCGTAGTGGGGCGTGGCCGCACAGGCGCTCGCGCCGAGCAGCACGATGGCGGCGGTCACGGCGCCGGGGGCGGTGCGGCGCCCGGCGGCTCCGGCGGCTTTTCTGCGCATGGGAATCAGGCCTCCACCGGTACCCGCGTGAGCGGCGGTCCGGACCGCGCGGCGAACCACGCCACCGTGCGCCGCAGGCCCTCATCGAGGGTGACGCGGGGCATCCAGCCGAGCTGTTCCACGGCCCGGTTGATCACCGGGCGGCGGCGGGTCGGATCGTCGACGGGCAGCGGGCGGTACGCGATCCGGGAGGGCGATCCGGTGATGCGCAGGACGAGTTCCGCGAGCTCGCGGACGGTGCGTTCGCTGGGGTTGCCCAGGTTCACCGGACCGCTGCGCTCGCTGTCGAGCATCGCGACCAGGCCTCGGACCAGGTCGTCGACGTAGCAGAAACTGCGGGTCTGGCTGCCGTCGCCGAAGAGGGTCAGCGGCCCGCCCGCCAGGGCCTGGCGGATGAAGGTGGAGACCACGCGTCCGTCGTGCGGCCGCATCCGCGGACCGTACGTATTGAAGATCCGTACGATGCCCACGTCGACGCCGTGACTGCGCCGGTAGGCCATGGAGAGCGCCTCCGCGAACCGCTTGGCCTCGTCGTAGACGCTGCGCGGGCCGACCGGATTGACGTGCCCCCAATACTCCTCGGGCTGCGGGTGGACCTCCGGGTCGCCGTAGACCTCGCTGGTGGAGGTGAGCAGGAAGCGGGCGCCGTGCCGTTGGGCCAGGCGCAGCGCGTTCTCGGTGCCGCGGCTTCCGACGGCCAGGGTCTCCACGGCAAGACGGTGGTAGTCCGGCGGCGACGCGGGGCTCGCGAGATGGGCGACGGCGTCCACGGGGCCCGGCACGTCGAAGGGCACCGTCACGTCGGCGCGGACCAGCCGGAAGCGGGAGTCGCCGCGCAGGTGGGCGACGTTCTCCGGTTCACCGGTGCAGAAGTTGTCCAGGCAGTGGACCGTGTCTCCTCTGCGCAGCAGGGCCTCGCACAGATGGGATCCCACGAATCCGCCGCCGCCGGTCACCACGACCCTCATGACGCACCTCCGGTGAGTGCGGCCGCCTTGGCCTTCGAAGGGGTGGTCGAGGAGAGCCGCGGGCGGCCCGGGGCGTGCACGGCCCAGCCGGCCGCCGACCAGGACCGCGGGTCGAGGCTGTTGCGGGCGTCCAGGAGAACGGGCGAGCGCACAAGGGCGGCGAGAGCGGCCGGGTCGATGTCCTGGTACTCGGGCCAGTTGGTGAGATGCAGGACCAGGTCGGCGTCCTCGCACGCCTTGTCGATGTCCAGGGCGTAGGCCAGCTCGGGATGGGCGGCGCGCGCGTTGTCGACGGCCTGCGGGTCGTGCACGCGGACCTCCGCACCTTGCTGGTGCAGGGCCGCCGCCACGGCCAGGGCGGGCGAGTCGCGGACGTCGTCGCTGCCCGGCTTGAACGCCGCGCCGAGCACGGCGATCCTGCGCCCGGTGAACGAGCCGCCGAGGAGCCGGCGTGCCCGGTCGACGGCGCGCGAGCGCTGACGGGTGTTGATCCGGTCGACCTCGTGCAGGAACACCACCGCCTCACCGGCGCCGATCTCCTCGGCGCGGGCGGCGAAGGCCCGGATGTCCTTGGGGAAGCAGCTTCCCCCGAAGCCGAGACCCGGTTCGAGGAAGCGGGGGCCGATCCGTGAGTCCGCGCCGATGGCCCGGGCGAGGACCGACGCGTCGGCGCCGGCGGTGTCGCACACCTCGGCCATGGCGTTGATGAAGGAGATCTTGGTGGCGAGGAAGGAGTTCGCCGCCACCTTGACCAGCTCCGCCGTCGCCGGGTCGGTGCAGAAGAACGGGACTCCGTCGAGGATCATCCGCGTATAGACCGCCCGCAGCACGGCTTCGGCGTGCCGCGACGTCACGCCCACCACGAGCCGCTCCGGCCGCATGGTGTCCTGGACCGCGGATCCCTCGCGCAGGAACTCGGGGTTCCAGGCGACCTCCGTGTCCGGGGCCGTCTCGGCGAGGCGCTCGGCGAGCCGGGCCGCCGTGCCCACCGGCACGGTCGACTTGCCCACGATCAGACTGCCGGGCCGCAGATGCGGGGCCAGACCGTCCACGACGGCGTCCACGTACCGGAGGTCGGCGGCCTTGCTGTCGGGTCGCTGCGGGGTGCCCACGCACATGAAGTGCGTCCTGGCGAACGCGGCGCCCTCGGCCAGCGAGGTGGAGAAGCGCAGCCTGCCCGACGCGACGGTCCTGGCGAGCAGTTCGTCGAGGCCGCTCTCGTGGATGGGCGCCCGGCCCGCCGACAGGGATGCGATCCGTTCGGCGTCGATGTCGATGCCGAGGACCTGGTGGCCGATGTCGGCCATGCACGCGGCGTGCACCGTTCCCACGTATCCGGTGCCGATCACTGTCATCCGCATGACGTCACTCCTTACGGTTGTGCCTCACGAGTTGCGCTGCTTGCCGTTGGCGCGCCGGCCGGAACCGGCGTAGCCATGGGGGTTGAGCTGCTGGAAGCGCCATGCGTCCCGGCACATGGCGGGGAGGTCGCGGGTGGGGCGCCAGCCCCAGGCGCGCGCCACCGCGCTCGCGTCGGCGACGAGTTCGGTCACGTCTCCGGGGCGGCGCGGCATGATCTGGTACGGGATGGCCCTGCCGCAGGCCTCGCCGAACGCGGTGATGACGTCCAGGACCGAACGGCCCTTGCCGACACCGAGGTTGAACACCCGCATGCCCGGTCCGTCGGCGAGGTGGTCAAGGGCGATGCGGTGGGCCTCTGCGGTGTCCATGACGTGGAGGTAGTCGCGGATCGCGGTGCCGTCGGGCGTGGCGTAGTCGTCGCCGAACACGGGGAGCCGCTCACGCCGTCCGACGGCGACCTGCGCCACGTACGGCATCAGATTGTCGGGGACCCCGCCCGGGTCCTCGCCGAGGAGCCCGCTGGGGTGGGCGCCGACGGGGTTGAAGTAGCGCAGGGCGAGCACGGTGAACTCCGGGCGGCGGGCGCACACGTCGGCGAGCACCTGCTCGCACATCCACTTGGACGCGGCGTACGGATTGGTGGGCCGGGCGGGCGTCGACTCGTCGAGCGGACCGCGCCCGGCGTCGCCGTAGATGGAACAGGACGAGGAGAACACCAGCTGGTGCACGTCGTGTTCGCGCATGACCCGCAGCAGCGCGGTCGTGCCGCCGACGTTGGTGTCGTAGTACTGAATGGGCATCCGTGTCGACTCGCCCACGGCCTTTTGCGCGGCAAAGTGCACGACGGCGTCCACAGAGTGGCGGTCGAATACGGCCGACAGGGCGCGCCGATCACGGATGTCCAGCTCATAGACGGCGCCGACGAATCGGTCGGCGATCCGTTCAACCCGCGTGAAGACCTGCGGGGTGCTGTGGGAGTAGTCGTCAATCACGATCAGTTCGTAGCCGTGGTCGAGGAGTTCGACGCAGGTATGGCTTCCGATGAAGCCCGCCCCGCCGGTGACGAGGACCGTGGAAGGTGCACTCATGACCGGTCACCAACTCAGGACGGCGGCGGCGTACGCCGGGTAGAGGACGAGGCCGGTGGCGACCGGAAGTGCCGCCAGGAGGCCGAGGGCCAGGGGGAGCCGTGCGGGCGCAAGGGCGCGGGTGAAGCGGACGTCCGCCGCCCGTGCCGCCTCCCGCACATGGAGCAGGGGGACGGCGATGGCTACGGCCGCGTAGGCCGTGGCCGCCAGGAGACAGAGGAAGACATAGCCGGCGGCCGGGCTCGTCAGCTCGCCCACCACGGCGACGGAGGACAGGGCGGTGGCCAGCACGACGAAGGGGAGGGTGAGCCGGACGGGCAGCGGGCGTGGGCCGCCGGTGTCCTTGGGCGTGACCTTGAAGGTCACAGGACGTGGGCGCAGCTTCTGTCCGACGGCGCCGAACAGGCCCAGGATGACGAACGGCCAGCGCGCGAGCGCGAACAGCCACGTCTCCCAGCTGATCAGCGGGGCGGTGCGCGGGCGCAGCATGCCGCGGCGGCGCATCAGGTACAGGGTCAGGAGCAGCCACACGGGCATGGACCAGAAGTGGATCAGGAAGTCGAAGTAGTTGACGTTCATCCACGGCAGGCCGGTGAGGATGGCGATCGGCGGCAGCGTGAGGCCCGCGGTGATCATCAGGCCGAGGAGGGGGTAGTAGGCCAGGGCGTAGGAGAAGCGAAGCCGCAGCAGGAGGGGCAGCCGGCGCAGATGGCGCGGCAGCAGCCCGAGGAGCATGGTGGTCAGGCTCCGTGACCACTGGTACTCCTGAGTGATCATGTCGGCGAAGGTGAGCGGTCCGTCCCCGTGCGCCTCGGCGTCGATGGCGAACGCGCCGTGCCAGCCGGCGGAGTTGAGCAGGTACGTGGTGGAGAAGTCCTCGGCGAGCTCGGGGCCGAGGCC
The DNA here is from genome assembly GCF_039533825.1 of Streptomyces rectiviolaceus. NCBI lineage: Bacteria > Bacillati > Actinomycetota > Actinomycetes > Kitasatosporales > Streptomycetaceae > Streptomyces > Streptomyces rectiviolaceus. The sequence goes on along the minus strand of NZ_BAAAUG010000188.1, from coordinate 12,899 downwards.
GCCGATGTCCCGCAGGGCGCGGGTGCGTACGGCGTAGTGGGAGCCGATGCACATCGGCGCGAGCCCGTCGCTGTGCCCCAGCTGCACCGCGCCGTGCCAGACGGCTTCGCGGTGCAGGCGTCCGCGGGCCGCCCACGACACCGTGCCGTTGGCGTCGCACATGCTGGGCGCCGCGACGTAGCCGATGGCGGGGTCGTCGAAGGGGCGGACCATCTCGGCGAGGTAGGTCGCCGCGGGCACGTGGTCGCAGTCGAGCTGCGCGACCACCTCATAGCGGCGGTAGCCCCAGTTGTCGTAGAAGTAGGCGAGATTGCCTTCCTTGCAGCGGGTGCGGCGCGGCCAGTCGCCGCGGTGGTAGGGGGTCACGCCCCGGCGGCAGGACATCCGCACCCGGTGCGTGCGGCACCAGGCGGTGATCTCCTCGGTCGGGTCCTCGTCGCACAGCCAGACGTCGTAGCTGTGCGGATAGTCCTGGGCCAGCATCGCCTCGAGCGTCAGCCGGGCGGTGGGCCACGGCTCCGAGGGGGCGCGGGTCACGGCGAAGGCGACCGGAAGCGCCGGGACCGGCAGCTCCGGGCTGACGCGGCGCAGGCGCAGGGCAGTGACGAAGAAGTAGCAGGGGAGGCCGGTGAGGTAGAGCAGCAGGGCGCTGTTGATGATCAGGCCCGCCCAGCCGACGCGGTGCTCCGGCTGCAGCCACCAGGTCCAGAACCACAGGAAGCTCAGCGCCCAGCTCACGGCGATGACCATGAGGGCGGCGCGGTCGCGCCGGTGGAGTGCGGGCACGAAGGTCGTCGGCCGGACGGTGCGCACCGGGTACGGATGGCCGAAGACGGGGCCGCCCGCGGTGACGCGGACGACGTTGCCGTCCGACATCAGCGCGAGATCGCGCTCCACCTGGACCAGATCCGCCGACATCGGCTCGCTGTGCGTCATGGCTGACGCTCCTGAGGGGTTCTGACGCTGTACGCTGACTACGTACGTTTACGTCGTATATGTACGACTTTGCACCCGATGCTCCCTGAGGTCAAGGGGGCCAGAGAGGCGGAGGCGGCGGAGATGGCGAAAGAGAAAGAGGCGGCCGGGGCCGAGAGGCGGCGCGCCAGTGACCGTGGGCGCTACGGACGGCTCAGCAGGGAGCGTGTCCTGGCCACGGCCCTGGAGGTCGTCGACCGCGACGGGCTCTCCGGCCTGAGCATGCGCAAGCTCGGCGCGGAACTGGGCGTGGAGGCGATGGCCCTGTACCGGTACGCGGCCGGCAAGGGAGACCTGCTCGACGGCCTGGTCGAGGCGTTCTGCCAGGAGCTGGAGGGCGATCTGGCCGCGAAGCCCCGAGCGGCGGACTGGCAGGCGGAGCTGCACCGCATCGCGCTCGCCACCTACCGCGTCGCCCTGCGGCACCCGAACATGGTCCCGCTGCTCGCCACCCGCCTGCTGTCCACCCCGCTGGCCCGCAGGCCCGCGGCCGTACTGCGCAGCGACGAGCGCGTCCTGGCCCTGCTCCATGACGCCGGTCTGAGCGACCACCGCGCGGTGCAGATCCACCGGGCGTTCACGGCGTGGCTGCTCGGCTATCTCCTCGTCGAACTGCGGGCCATGGACGACGAGCCCGGCGAACCTGACCCGGCCTTCCGGCTCGGCCTGCACCGCATGCCCGCCCAGGAGTTCCCGAGGCTGCGGGCCACCGCCATCTCGCTGGACGGCCGGGGCGGACCGAAGCAACTGGCCGCCGGGCTCGACGCGTTGCTCGGGTCACTCGGGTAACTCGGGTCATGAGGCCGTCGACTCCTGGGGCACCCGGTCCGGAGGATTGCCGTCACGCACCGCGTCGAGGTACTCCGCGATGGCGTCGCGGTTGCGGGTCAGGCACTCGACGCGCTCGGACATCCGGTCCCGCTGGTGTTCGAGAGTGGCGATCATCTCCGGTGTCGCGTCCGGGAAGTAGATGGTCCGCGGCTTGTCGAGGCACGGCAGGATCTGCTTGATGATGCGGGTGGGAAGGCCCGCGTCGAGCAGCCCCCTGATCTGCACGACCCGGTCCACGAATCGCTCGTCGTACTCGCGGTAGCCGTTCGGCGCGCGCTCGGCCATGATGAGGCCCTGCTCCTCGTAGTAGCGCAGCAGTCGCCGGGGTGTCCCGGTGCGCTCCGACAGCTCTCCGATCCGCATCCGATCTACCTCGCAGCCCCTCGCTTGACCTTCACATCAATGTGAGGGTCCGAGCATACTCAGCATGAGCAACCACACCGCACAACACGTGGGTTCCCGGGGCGGATCCGGGAACCAGAAGCTGCCCCTGGCCGCACTCCTCGCCCTCGCCACCGCCGTCTTCATCACCAGCCTCACCGAGACCCTGCCCGCGGGCCTGCTGCCCGCGATGAGCGCCGACCTGGGCGTCGGCGAGTCCGCGATGGGGCAGACCGTCACCATCTACGCGATCGGCACCGCGCTGACCGCGATCCCGCTGACCGCGGCCACCGCAGGGTGGCGGCGCAAGCGGCTCCTGCTGACCGCGATGGCGGGATTCGCCGTAGCCAACACCGTCACGGCGCTCTCCGGGAACTATCCCCTGACCATGGTGGCCCGGTTCGTCGCCGGGGTCGCGGCAGGTCTCGCCTGGGCGCTGCTCGCCGGATACGCCCGCCGCCTGGCCCCCGCCCATCTGCAGGGCAAGGCCATCGCCATCGCCATGGCAGGCATCCCCGTCGCCCTGTCGCTCGGCGTGCCCGCCGGGACGTTCCTGGGCAAGGCGCTCGGCTGGCGTTTCGCGTTCCTGCTCATGACCGTGCTCACCGTCGTGCTGCTCGCCTGGATCACCGCGACGGTCCCCGACCACCCGGGGCAGCGCCGCGAAGGCCGCACCCCTGTCCTGAGCACCCTGCGTCTGCCCGGGGTGACCCCGGTCCTGACGGTCACGCTGGTCTTCGTCCTCGCCCACACCATCCTCTACACCTACATCGCCACGTTCCTCGACCACCTCGGCATGGGCGGCTCGACCGACGTCGTCCTCCTGGTCTTCGGCGCCGCGTCCCTCGTGAGCATCTGGATCGTGGGCGCGCACATCCACCGCAGGCTGCGTGCGCTCACCATCGCCGCCACCCTCCTGGTGGCCGTGGCCGTAGCGCTCCTCGCGGTGCTCGCCGACAGCCCCGCCCTCGTCTACCTCGCGGTGACCCTGTGGGGGCTCGGCTGGGGCGGCGCGCCCACCCTTCTGCAGACCGCGGTCGGCGACGCGGGCGGCGAGTCGGCGGACGCCGCGCAGGCCATGCTCATCACGCTGTGGAACGCGGCCATGGCCGCGGGCGGAGTCGTCGGCGGCATCCTGCTCGGACAGCTCGGCTCGGAGTCCTTCCCCTGGAGTGTGCTCGCACTCCTGGTGCCCGTCCTCGTCGTGGTGATCGCCGCCCGCAGGCACGGCTTCCCCGCCCGCCGCGCGACAGCGGGTCCCGACGTCGCCGGGACACCGGAACCCGCCCTGGACGCGAGGGAGTTCACATCCGCTTCGCCCCGGCCTTGATGGCCTCGCGGATCCGGGTGTACGTACCGCACCGGCAGATGTTGCGGATCTCGTCCAGGTCGCCGTCGCTGATCTCACGACCAGCGGCGGCGGCCTGCCGTACTTTCGCGACGGCGGCCATGATCTGGCCCGGCTGGCAGTACCCGCACTGCGAGACGTCGAGCTCCAGCCAGGCCTCCTGCATCGGGTGCAGCTCCTTGCCGACGGTGCCTGGCAGGCCCTCGATCGTGGTGATCTCGTCGTCGGTGCCGATCTTCGACACCGGCACCGAACAGGGGTTGAACGCCTTGCCGTTGATGTGCGACGTACAGGACTGGCAGACGCCGAGACCGCAGCCGTACTTCGGCCCGGTCACGCCGAGCAGGTCGCGCAGGACCCACAGAAGGCGTACGTCGTCCTCGGCCTCGACGGTGATCTGCTCGCCGTTGAGCTTGAAGGTGTGGCTTGGCACGGAAGGCTCCTCAGTAGGCGCGGTCGAGACCGTCGGTCGGGGACTGCGGCGTGGACGGCTCGAGCGGCAGCGGCTCGAAGGAGAGCGTGCCGTGGTTGATCGGGAAGCTGGTCGGCATCGTGCCGGTGGCGTGCGCGTAGGCGCAGGCGATGGCGGCGAACGCGGGCGCGACCCCCAACTCGCCCACACCGGCGGGCTTTCCGGTGGTCTCGCCCATCACGACGACGTCCAGTTCGAGCGGGGTGTTCCACTGCCGCGTGTAGAAGTAGTTGTCCCAGCTGCCCTCCAGCGGGATGCCGTCCTTGATGTGCAGGCTGGAGGTGAGCGCCATGGCGAGGGCGTCGTTCATCCCGCCCATCATCTGGGCCTCGATGCCACGGGGGTTGATGGCGAAGCCCGCGTCCACGACCATCAGCGCCTTGGTGACCCGCGGCCCGGTGACTCCGTCCCTGACCTTCCGGTTCACCGTCTCGGGCCTGCAGTCGATCTCCACGAGCGAGGCCACCGCTCCCCGGTACTCGGCGTGCAGCGCGATCCCCTGGGCGACACCGGACGGCAGCGGCCTTCCCCACTCGCCTGCCTCGGCAGCCTTGTCCAGGACGGCGCGCAGCCGCTTCTCCTTGACGAACTCCCGGCGGAACTCCACCGGGTCCTTGCCCATCTTCGCGGCCAGTTGGTCGACGATGAGCTCCCGCGCGCACGCCACGTTCGGCGAGTAGATGTTGCGCATGCTGCCCGTGTTGAACTTCAGCGGCACCTCGTTCAGGAGCTGCGTGGTGGCACCGAAGTGGTAGGGCGAGGACTGGGTGAGCTGGAAAATGGTCTGGGCGAACGTCGGATTGCCCACCACGGGAAGCTTCGCGGCCGTCGCAGTGAGCACCTCGCCGAGGCCGTGCCCGAAGTCCGTCCGTGAACTGGTGTGCCGCTGCTCGTAGCTGAGGACATTGCCGAGGGCGTACGTGGCGCGTACCCGGGAGATGCACATGGGGTGCGTGCGGCCCTGCCGGAAGTTGTCCGTGCGGGACCACGAGAGCTTGATCGGCTTGCCCATCTTCTGCGATATCTCGGCGGCTTCGGCTGCCACGTCGTGGAAGAGATGCCGTCCGAACGACCCGCCGCCTTCCACCACATGCACGGTGACGGCCTTCTGCGGCAGCCCGAGCCGGGTGGCGATCTCGCGCTGCGCCACGATCGGCACCTTGAGGCTCGACCAGATCTCGGCGCGGTCGGAACGCACGTCGGCGATCGCGTTGTCGGGCTCCAGCGGGCTGTTGCTGGCGAAGGCGAAGGTGAACTCGGCCTCGACCTTCTTCGTCAGGAGCGGGGGCACGACAAGCGGCAGCGCGGCCTTCTTCAGCTTGGCCAGGACGGTGTCGTCCGACTCCTTGTCCACGGTGCCGGGACCCCAGGTCACCTCCAACGCCCGCAGCGCGTCGATGCACTGGCCGAACGTTTCACCGCGCACCGCCACACCGTGCTTGACGGTCGCCACATCGGTGATGCCCGGCATCCCGCGCACCGCGTCGGCGTTGGCGACGGACACGACGGTGCCGTTGATCGTGGGCGGCCTGCGCACCATCGTCGGCTTGGCGTCGGGGACTTGGATGTCCATGCCGAACGTCTTGCGCCCGGTCACGGCGGCCAGCGCGTCGACGCGGTTCTGCGGGGTGCCGATGACGGTGAACTCCGACGGGTCCTTCAGCCTCGCCGAAGCCGCCACGACGTGGGTGCTCGCCGCCGCCTTCGCGAGCGATCCGTACGTGGCGCTCTTCGCGGAGCCGTACGAGATGACGCCGTCCTTGGTGGACAGCTCGGACGCGGCGACGCCCCACTGCTCGGCGGCGGTCGAGACGAGACGCTGCCGGGCCACGGCCGCCGCCACGCGCACGGGGCGGTAGATGCTGCGCATCGAGTTCGAGCCGCCGGTGAGCTGATTCATCATCAGCTCCGGCCGGGCGTCGGCCAGCGTGACCCTGACCTTGGCGAGCGGCAGGTCCATCTCCTCGGCGATCATCATCGCGACCGCCGTGGTCATGCCCTGGCCCACCTCGGCCCGGGGCACGGCGAACGACGCGGTGCCGTCGGTGTGCACCTGGACCGCGATCAGACCGGACGTGGGCGCCGCCGCGAGGTTCTGCAGGTCACCGAGGTCGAGCAGGTTCTCGGGCTGCGGAGGCGAGGGCACCACGGCCTCGGCCGACTCCCCGCCTGCCGAGTCGACGCCGAGCCGCACGCCGACGGCCAGCGTCGGCGCCGCGAGCAGATACGCGAGGACTCTGCGGCGGTCGGGTCCGCCAGATGTGTCGGGCAGCGGCTCTTGTTCTGCCATGTGTGCTCCTCTCGGGGAACGCGAACGACCTGGACGGTGCCGTTGCGTTGATCAACCGCGCAGCTTATGGCGCGGCAGCCGAGAGGAGCACAGGGAGGGCGGAAACTGCACAGGGCCGCCACAGCGAGTGGCCGGGAATCAGCCCAGCGGCACGTCGAGCCGGGCCTTGCGGTGGCTGAACGTGGCGATGGAGTGCGGGCCGTGGTAGTTGCCCACGCCGCTCTCGCCGACTCCTCCGAACGGCAGCTCGGGGACGCGGAGATGAGCCATCGGAAGGCCGAAGCCGAGCCCGCCCGACGACGTCTCCGCGGCGAGGCGCCGCCGCGTCGTCTCGCTCTCGGTGAAGCCGTAGAGGGCGAGCGGCTTGTCGCGGTCGTTGATGAAGGCGATGGCCTCGTCGAGGCCGTCGACGTTCACGATCGGCAGTACGGGGCCGAAGATCTCCTCCCGCATCACCGGCTCGTCGGGCTGCACGTCGGTGAGCACGGTCGGCGCGATGTAGACGTCGTCGCGGTCGCTCTGCCCGCCGAACGCCGTCGTCCCGGAGCCGAGGAGAGCGGAGACCCGGTCGAAGTGCCGTTCGTTGACGATGCGTCCGTACGTCTGCGAGGACTTGGGGTCCGCGCCGAACACCCGCTCCACGGCGGTGCGGAGCTCCTTGGCCAGCGTGGGCGCGGTGTCCGGGTCGGTGAGGACGTAGTCGGGGGCGACGCACGTCTGTCCTGCGTTGCGGAACTTGGCCTCGGCCAGGCGCGTGGCGACGGCGGTCAGGTCGACGTCCCGGTCGACGAACACCGGTGACTTGCCGCCGAGTTCGAGGGTGACCGGGGTCAGGTGCTCGGCGGCGGCGCGCATCACGATGCGGCCGACGGCGCCGTTGCCGGTGTAGAAGATGTGGTCGTACCGCTGGGCGAGCAGCGCGGTGGTCTCCGGCACGCCGCCCTCGACGACGGCGACCGCGTCCGTGTCCAGGTACGCGGGAATCAGCCGGGCGATCAACTCCGAGGTGGCCGGGGTGACTTCGCTCGGCTTCAGGACGGCCGTGTTGCCCGCGGCGAGCGCACCCACCAGGGGGACGAGCAGAAGCTGGACGGGGTAGTTCCACGGCGCGATGATCAGGACGGTACCGAGCGGTTCGTACTGCGTGCCGGCGGTCGAGCCATCGGGCAGTCCGGCGAGCGCGCCGGACGCGAGCGGCTGGGGGCGCAGCCACTCCTCCAGGTGGGCCAGCGTGTGGTCGATCTCCCTTACGGGGAAGTCGACTTCAGCGGTGTACGCCTCGGTGCGCGGCTTGTGCAGATCGGCGTACAGGGCGTCCGCGATGTCCTCGCGGTGCTCGGTGAACAGGGAGCGCAGCTGGGTGAGCTGTTCCTCGCGCCAGGCCAGGGGCCGGGTGCGGCCGGTGGCGAAGGTGGCACGGAGCTTGGCGACGAGCGCCTCGGGGGCGGGCGACTCGGGTTGGTGCATGAGGGGTCTCCTCGGAGGTCTCAGATGAGCTGGTGCGTGGGGGTGGGGTGAGCGCGAGGGGTGAAGGTGGAGGGCCGGTCACTCGGGCGTCGTGGTGACCGGCGAACCGAGGAGGCCGGTCAGGAGCGCGTCCGTGGCGGGCCCGAAGAGATGGCGGCCGTCGGACACCGACTCCAGGCCTATGACCAGGGCGATGCAGATGTCGGCGGCCTCGGCGGGCTCCACCGTGGCCGGGGTCCCCGCTTCGGTGAACAGATCGATGAGCAGGTGCCGCAGCGAGCCGGTGAACCCGTGGCAGATGTCGCCGAAGAGGCGGGCCTTGGCGTCGAGGAGCTCGGCGGAGTGCGGCGAGTCCCCGGCCAGGCGCAGGACCAGGTCGAGCTTGGCGGCGAGGACGCCCCTGATGCGCTCGGCACTGGAGGTGTCATCGGCCGCCGCCTGCCGGGCCCGCGCGAGCGCCTCGGCGTGCAGACGCTCGGCGAGCCTGCGGAAGGCGTCGTCCTTGTTGCGTACGTACTGATAGACCGCTGACCGGGACACGCCCATCGTGGAGGCGATGTCGTCCATCGTCGTGCGCCGTACGCCATACCTCGTGAGGGAGTCGTAGGTGGCGTCGAGGACCTCGTCGAGCCGGTCGGTGCCCATGCGGTCAGGCCAGCTTCTTGAGGAGCTCGTCGGCCAGCGGCGCGGAGGATGCCGGGTTCTGACCGGTGACCAGGTTGCGGTCGACGACCACCTTGGGGGCCCACGCCTCGCCCTCCTGGAAGTCGGCGCCCGCCGCGACGAGGCGGTCCTGGAGCAGCCACTTGGCCTTCTCGGCGAACCCGGACTGCGTCTCCTCGGCATTGGTGAAGCCGGTCAGCTCGTACCCCGCGAACGCGTTGGAGCCGTCCTCCTTGGTGGCGGCGAGCAGTGCGGCAGGACCGTGGCAGACGACGCCGAGCGGCATGCCGATCTCCAGGGCGGTGGTGAGGAGCCTGCCGGATTCCGCGTCGACGGCGAGGTCTTCCATGGGGCCGTGGCCGCCGGGGTAGAAGACCGCGGCGTAGTCGGCGAGGTCGATCTCGGCCAGCTTGACCGGCCGCAGGAACTCGCTGATGCCCGCGAGGGTCGCGGAGACCTTGTCGGCGCCTTCCTGGCCGCCGTTGAACTCGGGCGCCAGACTCGCCTGGTCGACGGTCGGCACGACGCCGCCCGGTGTCGCGACGACGATCTCGTGTCCGGCGGCCTTGAACGCCTGGTACGGCGCGACGGCCTCCTCGGCCCAGAAGCCGGTCGGGTGCTGGGTGCCGTCAGCCAGCGTCCAGTGGTCGGCGCCGGTCACGACGAACAGGATCTTGGACATGGTGTCTCTCCGAGGCTGGAATCTCTGACGTTCTGTGCTCAGAGCGTCAGTCGGTGCTGTCCTCGAAGGTAGGTCGGCGTGACCAACGAAATCCAATAGGCTGACCCACATGGAAGATAGGAATTCCAATGGGTCAGCGGGAATAGCGCCGAATGCCGCGCCGGACGGGGCAGGCGTGGCGCGGAGCGCCGCCGGGGGCCCACTGGACCTGAACCTGCTGCGTACGTTCCTGGCCGTGTACCGGTCGGGTTCCTTCACCGCCGCGGCCCGTCTGCTCGGCCTTTCGCAGCCCACCGTGACCACGCAGATCCGGGCCCTGGAGCGGCAGGTCGACCGGGAGCTGTTCGAGCGGCTGCCGCGCGGTGTCGCCCCGGCGCCGTACGCGGACGCGCTCGCCGCCCGTGTGGTCGACCCCCTCGACGCCCTCGCGGCGGTCACCGGACACGGCGGCCCCTTCGACGGCGCCCCCGCGGAGCCCGTCCACCTGGCGGGCCCGGCGGAGATGCTCTGTCACTGCGCGCTGCCCGCGCTCGCCCCGCTGGTCGAGAAGGGGGTCAGGCTGCGCGTGACGACCGGCCTGACCGATCCGCTCCTGGACGAGCTGCGGGCGGGGCGGCACGACCTGGTGATCGCCACGGCCCGCCCGCGCGGGCGTTCCCTGAGTTCCGTGCCGCTGGCGGACGAGGAGTTCGTGCTGGTCGCGGCCCCTTCGTGGGCCGAGCGCATCGGTGGCCCCGCGCGGATCGCCGCCGACGGCCCCGGGGTGCTGCTCGGCGTCCCGCTGGTCACCTACGCCGAGGATCTGCCGATCGCCCGCCGCTACTGGCGGCACGTCTTCGGCAAGCGGCTGGCCTGCGAGGCCTCCGTCACGGTCCCCGACCTGCGCGGCGTGCTTTCGGCCGTCATCGCGGGCGCCGGATTCTCCGTCCTGCCCCGCTACCTCTGCCGCGACGCGCTGGCCGCCGACACGCTGGTCCTCCTCCACGACCCGCAGGACGCCCCGATCAACACGGGCTTCCTGGTGCAGCGCCCCGGATCAGCGGACAACCCGCACGTCACCCTCGTGCGCGACCACCTCATTCAGTCGGCCCGCGCCTGGTAGCCGCGTCACGCGCCGTCCGCCGCCTCCTGCGTGATCCGGTCCCACTGGGCGCCCATGGCCGCCGCGAGCGCCTGGGCGCCTGACAGGGGGCGGACCATCACCATGAACTCGTCGATCAGTCCGTCCTCGTCGACGTGGAGGAAGTCGCAGCCGGTGATCTGCCGGTCGCCGACCCGCGCCTCGAAGACGAGCGCCGAATCGCGCCCTCCGGGGTCGTTGATCTCGCGTACGTAGCGGAAATCCTCGAAGACCCGTGTGACGCCGCGCAGGATCGCGGCGGTCGTCGCCTTGCCCGGGTAGGGCCGGAACACGACCGGGCTCGAGAAGACGACTTCCTCGGCCAGGAGCGTCTCGATGGCCGCGTGATCGTTGGCCTCGACGGCCTTGCGGAAAGCCTGCATGCCCACGCCTCATCTAGCTAGTCAATTTGTTGAGTAGGTGCGATGGAGAGTAATCGCATCGGTGTACGGTGTCCAGATGTCTCTCAAGTACGCGGTGCTCGCGGCGCTCCTGGAGGGCGAGTCGTCCGGCTACGACCTGGCCAAGATCTTCGACGTGTCCGTGTCGAACTTCTGGTCCGCGACTCCCCAGCAGCTCTACCGCGAGCTGGAGCGCCTTGCGGGCGACGGGCTGATCGACGCCCGCGTGGTGCAGCAGGAACGCAGGCCGAACAAGCGGATGTTCACGCTCACCGAGGCCGGCCTGCGGGATCTGCACGCCTTCTCCGCCGAGCCGCCCCGGCCCATCGCCATCCGGGACGAGCTCATGGTCAAGGTGCAGGCCATGGACGGCGGCGACCCGGCCGCCACCCGCGCGCTGATCGAGGAGCGCATGGAGTGGTCGCGCGGCAAGCTGGCCCGGTACGAACGGCTGCGCCTCCATCTTCTCGGCGGCCGTGACGAGGCGGAGTACCTGCGCGACGCCGGGCGCATCGGCCCCTACCTCACGCTGATGGCGGGCCGGTCCCTGGAGGAGTCGAATCTACGCTGGGGCGAGCGGGTCCTGGAGATCCTCGACCGACGATTCAACTACGCCGACAAGGGCGGGACTTGAGGAGGCAGACGTGAACGACGCGGACGACATGCCTGAGGTGCGGCCGGACACGGCACCGCGCGCGGTGCTCACCGACTTCGGCGGTGTGCTGACCACCAGCGTGCTCGACTCGTTCCGCTCCTACTCCGCGCGGCTGAGCGACGATCCACTGCTGATCGAGCGGCTGTTCCGGGAGGACGCGGAGTCGTCGGCGCTCCTCGTGGAGCACGAGTGCGGGCGCATGAGCGAGGCGGAGTTCGAGCGGGGCATCGCGGGGCGGCTGCGCGAGAAGGGCGTGGAGGCGGAACCGGAGGGCCTCGTCGCCGCGATCGGGGCGGGGATGCGGCCGGACGAGACGATGCTCGCCGCGCTCCGTGAACTGCGGGCCCATGGCGTCCCGGTGGCCATCGTGTCGAACGCCCTCGGCGACGACTGCTACCAGGGATACGACCTGGACGCGCTCGCGGACACCGTCGTGATCTCCAGCGAGATCGGCTCCCGAAAGCCGGGCCGCCGCATCTACCGGACAGCTTGCGACCGCCTCGGCGTCGAACCGACCGCCTGCGTCATGATCGACGACCTGGAGCACAATCTGCGCGGCGCGTCCCGCCTCGGCATCCGGGGCCTGCACCACCTGGACAGCATCGAAACGACGCGCGCCTTGGGCGAGTTGTTCGACATCGGCCCACAACACGCCGGGCCTGGTGCGCCGACCCCGACGTGAGCCGCCTGGCTGGGTGTGGACTGCGCGGCGCCGTGTCCTGGGGAGTTGTTCGGCGAAGCCTGCACGCCGGGCTCGGGGTGCCCGGCCCGGCGTGTGTCGCTCGCCCGGCTTATCCGGCCGCGTACACGTCCTCCACGTAACGCCCCTCCGCGGTCAGGTCGTCCAGCCACCGTTCGGAGTCAGCCGCCGTGGCCCCCGGCGTACGGTCCCGATGGAGTGTGCGCAGGGCGTCACGCACGCCCGGCGCCATGCGGGAACCGTCGCCGCACACGTACACCCGGGCTCCCGCGGCCAGCAGCTCCCACACCTCGTCGGCCTCCGCCGCGATGCGGTGCTGGACGAAGGCCACCCCGTCGACGGGGGAGGCGCTGAAGGCGGGGCGCAGCGAGACCGCTCCGGCGGACTCGGCGGCGCGCAGCTCATCGGCGTGCAGGAAGTCCGCGTCCGGGGCGTCGCATCCGAAGTAGCAGAGCGCGAGGGGTAGTTGGGCCCCCTCGGCCGCCAGGCACGCGCGGTCGGCGATCGTGCCGCGGAACGGGGCGATGCCGGTTCCCGCGGCGACCATGATGACGGGCGCCGCGTCCGCGTGGTCGATGCGGAAGGCCTCGCGGCACGGCTGCACACGGGCCAGGACGGTGTCGCCCGGACGCACCCCGTTGAGGTGGCCGGAGCCCGTGCCGCGGTACAGCCGCCCGTTGCCCGAGCGGGCCGGGGCCTCCAGGAGGGACACCATCAGGTCGGCATGGCCGGGTCGCACGCCGGGCGACGAGGACACCGAGTAGTGGCGGGGCCGCAGAGGCGTGAGGACGTCAAGGAGCCGGGCCCACTCCAGCACCCCGCGCAGGGCCGGACAGGCCTCGACCACCGCGAGCAGCGTGCGCCCGTCGGCCGCGCGGGCCGCGGCATCGTCGGCCAGAGCGGCGAGGGCGGCC